>DASZXN010000184.1:0-10299 GCA_035545875.1 Phototrophicaceae bacterium | reverse complement strand
AATCCCTACATCCTCGAAGGCATCAAGACGATTGCTTATGAGGTCGTGGCGCGGCTCGGCGGCGCGCCCGACGTAGTGATCACGCCGGTGGGCGGCGGCGACATGTTCACGGCGCAGTGGCGCGGCTATCAGGAACTCAAGCGCGCCGAAGTCATCGAGCGGCTGCCGCGCATGATCGGCGTGCAGTCCGAGAATGCGCCGCCGCTGGTCGAAGCCGTCCGCTCTGGCGCGCAAACGGTTGCTACGCTCTCCTACGCCCGCTCGAAAATCTCTGGCATCAACGTCGCTTTCACGGGCGATCACGCGCTGGCGGCGGTTCACGCTTCGGGCGGCACCGCCATCAGCATTGGTGACGACGACGCTTACGCGATGCAGCGCCGCCTCGCGCTCGAAGAAGGTATTTGGGTCGAACCTGCGGGCGCGGCCTCTGTTGCGTCGCTCGCAAAGCTGCTTGATCAGGGGCTGATTCACGCTGACGAGCGGATCGTCTGCGTCAACAGCGGCGCGGGCTTCAAGGATGCAACCCTCGCGGCAGACGCCGCCGAGAAGATCGGTCAGCAGTCCACCACGCCGTTTGACGTGAACGCGGTCGTCGCCCAAATTTCGTAGGGGCAGGTCTCAGACCTGCCCTATATGGAAATTCCTCGCTGAAATTATGATCCCATCAACCGCTCTAACTGAATCAGAAATGCGCGCGCTGCCAGAGCTTTTGCTCGGACAAATTCACGCTGCGCTTGGCGACAAGCTGCTCGGATTTTATCTGGTCGGCTCGCTGGTCACAGGCGATTTTGACGCCGCCAGCAGCGACGTTGACCTGATCGCCGTCCTCACGTCCGAACTCACCGACGATGAGGTTCAGCGTCTTGACGATCTGCACGCCGATCTCATTCGCACGCGCCCCAATCTGGAAGATCGCATTGAAGTGATTTACATCGCGGCGGCGCGGCTCAAAGGCGACGTGCAGGATTACACCATCGCTGAAATCAGCCCCGGCGAGCCGTTCCACGTCAAGCTCATTCACCATGACGAATGGACAGTCAACTGGCACGTCTTACGCGAACAGGGAATCACCCTGTTTGGGGTTGATCCGAAAACGCTGGTCGATCCGATTCCGCACGCGAAAATTGTGCGCGTCGTCCGCGACCTCTGTCAGCAGCCGCCTGATTGGACAACGCCGACGCACTTGCCGGGGCAGGGCTACTGGATTCTGACACTGTGCCGCTCGCTCCGCCTGATCCGCACGGACGAGTTTGTCTCCAAAAAGCAGGCCGCGCATTGGGCAGCCGAGCAGTTTCCCGAATGGGCGTGGCTGATCGAAAAACCGCTGGCCTGGCGGGTGGTCGGCAGCGAACCGGACGATGATGCTCTCGCGCTCTATCCGCAAATCCAGCGCCTCGACGCTTTCCTGCTCGATCAGGTTAACCGCAGCTAGACCAGCAAATCCTTATATTTCGTCAGCGCGTCGATGATGCAGTCCACGTCGTGCATGTCGTTGTAGAAATGCGGCGAGATGCGCAGGTTGTCGTCGCGGTGCGAGACGATGATGCCGTCGCGTCCCAGCCACTTCTCCAGCAAATCAACCTTGTGCGAGCGAATCGTGATCATCGCCCCGTGTTTCGCCGGGTCAACGGGCGAAACGAGGTTGAAGCCGCGCTTCATCGCGCCTTCCTTGAGCGCTCCCGTCAGTTCGCCAATCTGTCGCTCAATCACCTCGACGCCAATCGACTGCACCAGCTTGATCCCGGCGACCGCCGCATAGGTATTCGGCACGGGTGGCGTCCCCGACTCGAAGCGGCGCGCGGTTGGGGAGGGCGTGTTGTGGTAGATGTCCATCGCGAAGATGTTCGCCTGCGAGAACCAGCCCGCCGTCACCGGGTTGAGCGTCGGCAGCAGTTCCTTGCGCACGTAGAGATAGGCTAGTCCAGCCGAAGCGAGCAGATATTTCAGCACGCCGCCGACCAGAAAATCGACGTTGAGCTTCTTCACGTCAATCGGCATCGTGCCGAGCGCCTGATAGCTGTCCAGCAGCACCAGCGCGCCTTTGCTGTGCGCCAGTTCGACAATCGCCGGAATATCCTGCTTCGCGCCGTTACGGAAACAGACGTGGGTAATTGAGACAATCGCGGTGCGCTCGTCAATCGCGTCGGCAAAGCGCTGCAAGGGAAGCGTATTCCCGGCGGCGGGCACATGCACGACGTTTGCGCCGCGCGGTTCCTGCGCGTGCCAGATTTGCGCAACCGTCGGGAACTCGAAGTCACTGACGACGACCTTGTTGCGCTCGCCCGTGAAGTCCAGCGCGGTTGCCAGCGCCGCGACGCCCGCCGAGGCCGAGGTCGTCACGGCGACTTCCGAAGCATCAGCGTTGACCAAACCCGCGAAAGCGCTGCGCGCGGCTTCCATGCGCTCAACCCAGTAATCCCAGGGCGCGCCGCGCTCGTCCCAGTCGCGCAGATAGTCCTGATACGACTGCTTCACTTCGTCGGACAGCGCTCCCTGCGAGCAGCTATTCATGTAAATCTTGCTGCGGAAAATCGGGAAATGGTTACGGATATTCATCATCAATCCTCTTGTTAGGACTGAGGACTGAGGTTTGAGGACTGAGTAAGAACGCTGGAGTTAAAGTTAAAAGTCGAAAGTTAAAAGTAGTTCCGCTCACCTGATTTCCTGCTTTTAACTTTTAACTTTGTTTACTTTTAACTGTCTTTCTCTCAGTCCTCAGTCCTCGAACCTCAGTCCTTCTATCGTCCTAAATACGCCTTGCGAAGTTGTTCATTATTCAGCAGATTAGCGGCGCTGTCGGTGAGGACGATGCGACCCGTTTGCACGACATAGCCGCGTGTTGCAATCGAGAGCGCCATGTTCGCGTTCTGCTCGACCATAAAGATCGTCACGCCCTGCTGATTGACCTGCTGAATGATCTCGAAATTCTGCTCAACCAGCCGGGGCGCAAGCCCCATCGATGGTTCGTCCATCAGCAGCAGCTTGGGGCGCGACATCAGCGCGCGCGCCATCGCCAGCATTTGCTGCTCGCCGCCGCTGAGGGTTCCGCCGCGCTGATGCAGACGCTCCTTCAGGCGCGGAAAGAGCGTCATCATGCGCTCGAAATCTTCGTGGATGCCGTCCACGTCACGGCGCAGATATGCGCCCATCTGCAAGTTTTCCTGAACGCTCATCTCGCCGAAGATGCGCCGGTTCTCCGGTATGACCGCCATGCCATGCTCGACACGGTAGCTGGTCGGCGCGTGCTGGACTTCCTTGCCGACGAATTGAACTACGCCGCTCGCAGGTCGAACAATGCCGAGGATGGTCTTGAGCGTGGTCGATTTACCCGACGCATTGCCGCCGAGCAAGCAGACCAGTTCGCCGGGGTACACGTCGAGGCTGACGTTTTGCAGGATGTGGATGACACCGTAGTAGGTGTTGATTTCCTGCAAACGCAGGATCGGATTGGCTTGCGCTGCGCGTCCGGCTTGTAGGGGGGATGGTGGAGAGAGGGGTAGACTCGTCATTTGCGGTTGTGCCTCTCGTCATGACCAAGATATGCTTCGACCACCAGCGGATCGGTGGCGACGGCATCGAACGTCCCCTCGGCGATCTTCTCGCCGTGATCGAGCGCGATCACGCGGTCGGAAATACCGCCGACCACGCTCATGTCGTGCTCGATCAGGATAATCGTCAGCTTCAATTCGTCGCGCAGCTTGCCGATCAATTCAGTAACTTCGCCCGTCTCGTTGGGATTCATCCCGGCGGCAGGCTCATCGAGCAGTAGCAGTTTCGGCTCGGTCATCATGGCGCGCGCGATTTCGAGGCGGCGGCGGTTCGCGTACGATAAGCTGTAGGCGGGTTGATCGTGGCGGTAGCCAACCAATCGCTCGCCAAAGAAGGCGAGCTTGGCTTCGGCCAACTGGCGGATTTGCGCTTCCTCGCGGCGAAAACGCGGCGTGCGCACGATTATGTCGAACCAGTTGGCGTGCGTGCGCAGGAATGCGGCGCTCATCACATTTTCGAGCACGGTCATGTTGAGGAACAACCGCAGGCTTTGAAAGGTGCGCGCAATGCCTATCCGGGTCACATCGTGCATAGACAGCCCGACAATCGAGCGACCATCGAAGCGAATGTCGCCGCTGTCGGGTCGATATAGTCCGGTGATCAGGTTAAGAACAGTCGTTTTGCCCGCGCCGTTTGGCCCGATCAGGCTGACGATTTCCCCCGGCTCGACGCCGAGCGACAGGTGATTGACGACTTGCAACCCGCCAAAGCGCTTGGTGACATCCTGAAGTTCGATCAGCGGCATAAGACCCTACACGATTTCCACGCGCTTTTGACCGAGCAGGCCATTCGGACGGTAAATCATCAGCACGATCAGCAGCACGCCGATGAAGAGCAGACGAGTCACGCTGGCTTCCTGCGAGAGCCGGGTTTCCCAGACGAATACCAGCAGATAGAGCGTCGGGATCAGGACGACGAAGCGCGCCCAGGTATTTTTGATGCGCGTCACGCCCAATCCCAGAATCAGCAGTGCGGCGAAGCCGATGTTGCCCGCGTTGCCGGTCAGAACTGGATTGGCAGGCGCGACCAGCCAGCTATGGATCACGTCGAGATAAGCCGATCCAACGGGGGGCAGCGGCGCCCAGCCCAGCGACGGGATTGCCAGTATGATGAATTTGACGATTAAGCCGAACACGGCGACGGCGATGAGCAGCAGCGGCGTTTGCCAGCGCGGTTTGAGCGCTCCGAAAAGGGTGACAATCGCGCCGAGATAGAACAGCTTGCCCGCGAGGTCGGCGTTGCGCAGCACGTCGGGCACGGCCACGATCACCAGCGAACCGATCAGCACGCCGGGCAGCGAGCCGAGACCGCCAAGCACAATGATCGCATAGAGATTGATCAGGAGATTTGTATCAAAGTTGCTCGGAAAGACCGATCCCTGCCACGCCGCGAACAGTCCGCCGCACAGCCCGGCAATCGCGGCTCCGGTAGCGAAGGCTTGCACCTTGAGACGGCGCGTCGGCATCCCCATCGCTTCGGCGGCGAGTTCGTCCTCGCGCAGCGCCGACCACGCCCGACCGAGGCGCGATTTATACAGGTGATAAATCACCAGCATCATCACGACCAGCAGCACGAGCATGATGTAGTAGTAATCGGTGACGCTGCTGGCTGTCCAGCCGAAAATGCGAATCGGGTCGAGGTTGAGGATACCGTTCGGGCCGCCCGTCAGGTTGACGGGACTGGGCTGGCCGGGAATTGAGACGCGCGTCATGCTGGTCATCAACTGTTGAAAGATTAGCCCGAAGCCGAGCGTGACAATCGCCAGATAATCACCGAGCAGGCGCAGCGACGGCAAACCGAGCAGCAGCCCGAACAGCCCGGAGATCACGGTGATGGCAATCAGGGTGATCCCGGTCGGCAGGTGAATGCCGATGAAATTGGACGACAGGTAAGCGTAGGCGTACGCGCCGATGCCGTAGAAAGCGACAAAGCCGAGATCGAGCAAGCCCGCGTAGCCGACGACGACGTTCAGGCCGAGCGCCAGCGCGCCCAGCAGCGCGACGTTGCCTGCGATGCGTATGACCAGATCGTTGCTGGTGAGCAGGGGCAGGGTCGCGGCGACCAGCGCCAGAATGATCAGCCATGCCCACACAGGCAGACGCTTGCTTGCTCGATCAACCAGCAGGGCGACCCGATTACGACGGTTGACCCGCCCCTGATACTGCTCGACCCATTGATCGGTGCCGATTTTATCCTGCGACATCGGCTAGACCTTCTGGGTGATGCGCGTGCCGAGCAGCCCTTGCGGACGGATCAGCAGCACCAAAACCAGCACGACGAAGGCAACCGCATCTTTATAGGTTGAGGAGATAAAGGTGACGGCAAAAGTCTCGGCAATGCCGAGGACAAATCCGCCGAGCATCGCGCCGGGGATATTACCGATCCCGCCCAACACGGCTGCGGTGAAGCCTTTCAAGCCCGCCGTGAAGCCCATCAGGTTCCAGATATTGGTAAAAACGAGGCCGGTTAGCACCCCGCCTGCGCCCGCGAGCGCGCTGCCCACGAAGAACGTGAAAACGATCACCTGATCGACGTTGACGCCCATCATGGCGGCGGCTTCGCGGTCGATGGCGACAGCGCGCATGGCCTTGCCGAGCCGCGTGTTGCGCACCAGATATTGCAGGATAATCATCAGTACGACGGCGGAGATGATCACCAGCGCGCGGGTCGCAGAGAGCCGTCCGTTGCCGATGCTGATGCCCAAACTCGGCGGGATCAGCTTCTCGGTTTGATAGGTGCGGTACTGCGCTGTCAGCATCAGTTGGACGGCGTTCTCGATGAAGAACGAGACGCCGAGCGCGCTGATCAGCGGAGCGATGCGTGGCGCGTTGCGCAGCGGACGGTAGGCGAACTGCTCGATGACGACGCCGAGAAAGCCGCAGCCCGCCATCGCCGCGATCAGCATCAGCGCGATCACGATCACAGGGACGCTGGTCGGAATCAGCGCCTGCATGACGAAATAGCCAATAAACGCGCCGACCATGTAAACATCGCCGTGGGCGAAATTGAGCAGGCGCAGCACGCCGTAGACCATCGAGTAGCCGAGCGCGATCAGCGCGTACACTGCGCCGAGCGTCAGGCCGTTGATCACTTGTTGGGGCAGGGTTGCGAAGAAGATTGCCATACGCTCAGTTCTTGCTCGACTCCTCTAAATTGAGAACTCAGGATGACACCCGTGATGTCACCCTGAGCATTGTAAAGCGTTTTTGCGTGGAGAGTTGTTAAATCTAGCTGGAGGCGGTCGCTTCCGGCGTCATCATCATGCTCTCGGTCGCTTCCGGGGTGGCCGAGGCGCTGGTCAGCGGCACGGGCACGAAGTTGCCGTCCTTGACCGTGAACATGTAGAAGACGTTATTAGCGATGTCGCCGTCCTTCGTGAACGACAGCGGCACACCCATGACCGTCAGGTCGATGTTAGTCTTGGCGACTTCCGTGACCACGTTGGCGCGGGTCAGATTGCCAGCAGCCTGCGCGCGCTGAATCGCTTCGAGGACAACCATTGCGGCGGTGTAGGCGGGCGGGCCAAAGGTGCCGAATTCACCGTACTGAGCGGTATAGCGCTGGACGACATCCGCCGACGACGCAAGGTTATGAATATCCGGGGCGAAGGCCGAGACGAACGCGCCATCGGTCGCGCCTGCCGCGCCGGTGATGAAGTCGTTGACCGACTGGAAGCCGTCACCCGCGAAGAATTTGACGGAGATGCCCTGCGACTGAAGTTCCTTCGCCAGGGCTGCGCCCTGCGTAGCGATCTGGCCGGGGAAGAATACGCCTTCAGCGCCCGATGCGCCAATCTTGGTCGCCAGCGCCGAGAAGTCCTGATCCTGCTGCGTCACCGATTCGTGATCGACGACGGTGCCGCCATCGGCGGTGAACGTCTTGGTGACCTCATCGGCCAGCCCGGTCGCATACGAGGTCTGGTCATCGATGATGAACAGCTTGGTCACGCCCTGCGACCAAATGAAGTTGCCATCGGTTGGCCCCTGCGCGTCATCGGTTGGGACGGTGCGGAAGAAGGTACTGTAACCGGAGGTAGTCAGCGAAGGCTTGGTCGCTGATGGCGAGACGATCACGAGGTTCGCATCGGCGAACATCTTGCCGGTCGCGTCAACTTCCTGGCTGCCCGATGGCCCGACGACACCGTAAATATCCGGGTCAGAGATCATGGTCTGAGCGACGGTCACGGCTTTCGAGGCATCCAATTGCGTGTCGCCCTGCACGAGTTGAACGTCCATACCCGACGACTTGTTGAAGTCGGCCACAGCCAGTTCAACCCAATCCAACTGCTCGTTGCCAATTGAAGCGGCGTTGCCCGTGAACGGCCCCATCACGCCGATCTTGATGGTTCCGCCCGCTGTCGCTTCCGGCGTGGCGTCCTGAGCGAACGCGACGCTGGTCAGCATGAGCAGCCCAAGTGCCAGTAAAGCGAGTACAAACACGATCTTGCGAGATGCGGTCATCGAACTTATCCCTTTTCTCTAAGAGTAAGAACCATCTGTGATCGTACAGCGAGCGAGGGGATTACCCTTCGCTTTTCTTCACTGCCTGCCCGGTTTTGCGGTCGTAAGGAACGATGTTGTCCCACTCGTCAGCGCTGGAACGCGCGACGAAAGCGACAACGGGTTCGGTATCGCTCATGTTGAAGACTTCGTGGGGCACGCCCGGCTCGATGAAGATGAAGTCGCCCGCCTTGTTTTCGAGCACATTGGTCAGGCCGGGGCCGAACTCGTGACGCACGCGCCCTTCGACGATGTAGAGCATGACTTCAAAATCGACATGGATGTGCGCGCCAGCCACACCACCGGGCGGGATGGTCGCCACGTTGATCGAGAGGTTCTTCGAGCCAACGTTCTTGGACGACATGCCCGTCTTGTAGTGGATGCCGTTCCAACCGCGATGCGTCTCGCTGCCGCGAATGGTGCTAATGCCGTCGTGCTTCTCCACGTTTTGCTTCAGGTCTTCGTGGGTTGAATCAACCATATTATTTTAAACCTCAATCAATGTCGCGTTAGCCGTTCAGTGTAGCGTTAAGAGGCTGTTATTGTCCAATTTGAGAAGGAAATCACAATGGATAATTTACGAGAAGCGGGAAGCAGTTGCGCTATACTTTCGCAAGGGTACATCGATGACTTTAATGGCGCTGCTAAGGAAGCGGATTTATGCGTTACGCTAATCTGGGGCGGACGGGACTGAAAATCTCGGTGATCGGGCTGGGCTGTGGCAACTTTGGCGGAATCGGCAGCGCGCCCGCCTTTTTCGGCAAAGGCGAAACCGAGGAAGAAGCCTTCAGGCTAATGGATGCGGCCTGGGAGCTGGGCATCAATTTTTTCGATACGGCAGACGCTTACGGTGGCGGTCGCAGTGAAACCTATATCGGCAACTGGCTGAAAGGGAAGGGCAGCGCCGTCCGCGATCACCTGATTCTAAGTTCGAAGGTCTTTAACCCCGTTGGCGACGGGCCGAATGATCGCGGGTTGTCGCGGCGGCATATCTTTAAACAGGTCGAAGCGAGCCTGAAGCGGCTGGGCGTCGAGCGGATCGATATGTATCTGATCCACGAGCCTGACCCCGAAACGCCGCTCGAAGAAACGATCCGCGCGCTCGATGATCTGGTGCATCAGGGCAAGCTGCATTATCTCGGCGCGTCGAACATGCCCGCCTGGTTGACGACCAAAGCGCTCTGGATCAGCGACAAGCACCATTTGCAGCGCTTTGAGTGGGTGCAGAACTCGTACAGCCTGCTCGAACGCGGCGACGACAAGGAGATGCTGCCGCTCTGCGCCGATCAGGGACTTGGCTACACGCCCTTCAGTCCGCTGGCGGGCGGCTGGCTAACCGGAAAATATCAGTCGGCTGCGGATTTCCCGCAAGGCTCGCGCATGACGATGCGGCCTGAGCCGTATCTGCGCCTGCTCAACGACGCGACCTTCGCGGGGCTGGCGCAGTTCAAGGCGCAAGCCGAGCGGCGTGGCGTCAGCATGAGCGGGCTGGCGCTGGCCTGGCTCCTGAGCAACCCGCTCATCACCGCGCCGATTATCGGGCCGCGTAAGCCCAGCCACCTCGATCCAGTGGGCGAGGCACTTTCGGTCATGCTCTCGCCTGCCGAGCGCGACGAACTGACCGCGTTGTTCCCGAATCTGTAAAGCATCCTCACAGCCCGTTGGGGCGCAGCGCGCTGCGCCCTTTGTTTTCCTTTGCGTCTCTTTGCGCCTTTGCGTTGAATCATTTCTGTTTTTGAATTTGATCCTCTTGACTCTCAGCTTGCCTGAGACTGTATGCTGGCATTATCTCTATGCGCATGGAGAAGGTTTGTGATCAAAATCGGAGATTTCGCACGTCTCAGCCAGGTCAGCGTCCCGACGCTGCGCCATTACGATGAGATCGGCTTGCTCAAACCCGTGCAGGTCGATCCGTTTACGGGCTACCGCTACTACTCAGTCTCACAGCTACCGCGCCTGAACCGCATTCTGGCGCTCAAAGACCTCGGCTTCTCGCTGGAGCAGATCGAGCAGGTGCTCAATAGTGATCTGTCGCTGGAGCAGCTGCGCGGCATGATCAAGCTCAGGCAGGCAGAGCAGCAGCAGCATCTCAGCGACGAGCAAAGCCGTCTGACGCGGATTTCCGCCCGACTGAGGCAAATCGAACTGGAGGATTCCATGCCCAACTATGACGTAATACTCAAAACGGTCGCGCCGATGATCATCGCCTCGCGTACCGTCACCATCCCCACCAACGATCAGGTGCCGAAGT
>DASZXN010000183.1:0-11535 GCA_035545875.1 Phototrophicaceae bacterium | reverse complement strand
GGTTACCTATGATGCTAACGAGGGGACTGATGCCGGGAGAACGCTGGTTACAGTCTCCGGCGCTTTCGCCAGGATCGCGCGCATTAGCCCGGCGCGACCGACTAGCCCTACGACATGACCGTTTGTATCCACCACTGGCAGTCGTTTGATCCGTTTTTCCATCAGTATGCGTAAAGCATCCCGCGCGGTCGTGCTGGCGGATACCGTCATCACTGGAGCGGTCATCACGTCGGCAGCCGTTTGCGCTGCCAGGTCTGTCCGCAGTTCACTTAGGGGTTGGCTGCGTGTCCAGACCGCAGGCAGCGCCGTTAACAATCCCGGTCGATAGTCTAAGTGCGCGCGCACGAGCAAATCGCCGTCCGTGATGATCCCGGCAGCCTGCCCAGCTTCATCGACTACCACAATTCGTTTTTGCGCGTTGTTCAACATCGCCTGAATGACCGCGCTGACTGGGGTCGTCCGGGGAACGGTGGTGACCTCTGCCGTCATAATTTGCTCGACCGGTGTTGCCCAATTCAGCGGTGTTTCCCGACCTTCCACCGTCCAGACCGGAGCCGTGTCTGAGAAAGTCAGTTCGCGCAGCAAATCGGAGCGAGTCAGCATTCCCATCAGGTGACCCTGGCGATCCACCACTGGCACACGCTTCAAATCGTGATCAGTCATCACGTCAACGGCATTGCCGAGCGTGGCAGTGTGCAGCAGCGTTACGGGCGGCGCGGTCATAATGTCGCCAGCAACGTGATTCTGTGAACCACGCAGGAGTTCGGCGCGCTCGCTCGGCGCAAGCCCGGTCATTAGCCCCAGGCGCATCGCCAATCCGCCGCGCCGCAGCAGATCATTATCGGTGACAATGCCGACGACGATTCCGTGTTCGTCCAGCACGGGTAGGGTACGAACTCCCTCGCGAATAGCAAGATCGACAAGCTGAGGAATGGGAGTGTCCGTCCGCACAGCGACGGGATCAGGTGACATGATTGCGCGCACGGGGCGCTGCGAAGCGATATTGGCGAAGGCGGGCAAGGGCGGGAGCCAGCCGGAACGCCGCGCCGTCATCGCCTCCAGAACTTCGTCGGGATTGGCTGTGAAACCGGGTGACTTCGGGATATGAATACGCTGCGTGACGTAGATACTGCGTAAGCCGGATGCCGCATAAGCGACGACGCAGCCAATGGCAATATACATAACGCCGCCGCCCCCAAACAACTCCACGCCCATCAGCGTGCAGGCCAGCGGCGTATTCGTTGCACCTGAGAATACGGCGACAAAGCCGACCGCCGCCATCAATGCCGGATCGACGCCGAGCAAACGCCCCATCGTATAGCCGAGCGTCGAGCCGATCACAAAGAGCGGTGTCACTTCGCCACCGAGGAAACCGCTTCCCAGTGTGATCCCCGTGAAAATGATCTTGAGCAGAAACGCCAGCAGCATCACGCCCGTGCCGTTCATCGTGTCCTGAATGAGCGGCAGGCTCAAGCCGAGATAATCCTGCGTTCCCAGCAGCAGGGTCAGCCCGACGATCACCGCGCCGCCGACGAACAAGTGAACGGGCGACCACTTGAACAGGTGCGCCAGCAGATGCTTGACACCATGTGTTAGCTCGATGAACAGAACGCTCGCCAGACCGAAGGCGATCCCCGCCAGCGCGACTTTAAAGACCAATTCCCCATTGGCGCTGATTTCCGGCAGTTTTGGATAGATGGAATGGGTGACACCCCAGGCGCGAGTCACAATGTCGCCGACGACTGCCGCGACCAGACAGGGGATGATCCCTTCGTAGCGCACGCGACCGATGCTCTGAACTTCCAGACCAAAGACGAACCCGGCCAGCGGCGTGCCGAATACCGAGCCAAAACCGCCGCTAATGCCCGCCATGAGCATCATTCGGCGGTCTTCCTGACTGAGTCCGAGCGTCCGATGCAGCCAGTCGGCTAAACTCGCGCCCATCTGGATCGCGGTGCCTTCACGTCCTGCCGAGCCGCCGAAAAGATGCGTGATAACCGTACCGATCAGTACCAATGGCGCCATTCGTACGGGAATCGGCTGACGGTTGGCGTTGACTTCCTCGATGACCAGATTATTGCCGCGCGCGGCAGGCCCCGCATACCTGAAATAGAGCCAGCCCAGCAGAAAACCGGCAACCGGCAGCAGAAACAGGAGATCAGGATTCGCGAGCCGAATATCCGTCGCCCGCTCCAACGTGAGCAGGAAAATCGCGGAGGCTGACCCAGCCAAAACACCGACGCCTGTACCCAGAACGATCCATTTGGCTGTCGTTTTGAGGAACGAGAGAAATTCTCCCGGACTGACGCGAAATAACTCGTTGACAGTTTCGTAGGTATGCTGCCACTTCGCGCGCCGCTCGATGCGGAAACGCGCCTGCTCTGCGCGCAATTGATTGACGACCTTTTCATCGGTTGCGTCGAACCCACACCACTCGCAGACACCGCGTTTGCCCCACTGGTGGCAGTTCGGGCAGACCATGTAACTCGTCCTCGCGTGCCGCTGACGATGATTCCAGGCTGCGAGAATCGGCTGCGCGATACGATCTGGAAGTTCTTGTAACTGACCAAGACCTAGCTTGCGTTCTGCCGCCAGCTTTGCGACGGCTTGCGCATCATTCACATCGAAGCCACACCAGACACACTTCCCGCGCGGCCCCCACTGGGAACAATCGGGACACACCATGTAGCGTTCGTTCGCCTTCTCTTTATACTGCGCCCATGCCATACGAAGACGTGGGATCATGCAAGTCCTCCGCTGAATTGTTGGTAGCTTACGATTTGACTGAGGACTACCAGATAATAAAAAAGCTTCTACCTGGTAAGCCGGGTAGAAGCTATTAACCTCAACGGTGTAACGCGAGCTTCATCGCGGGTCGGTTGCACAACCTCCAACAGGGTAGCAGGCTTCATTTTCGGTGTCAAGCGTCAAGAATTAAGTCCAATGGCATGGCCTGTAATGACATTGCCAGCGGGTTTTGGCAAATTTTTGAACCTGCTGACAGGGTAAACGGGCATTATTGTTCACAGCACTCGCTGCTGACAAGCGGCAAATGTCTCTGGAGAAGCGCACCCGTGCGGATTGAGCTCCTCAGCATTTGCTTGACGGCTCATTTGTCGAGCAGGATAATCACGATCAGAAGTCAAATACAGATTTTTGAGTGACAAACTGAATTGGTTGAGTAGGGTATACGGGTGATGTTCTGGACAAGACGACAGGTCGAAACCCTCGTTCTGATCGCTGTTGGAGGATTTATCGGCGCAAATGCCCGCTATCTCCTGACAAACTGGGCTGCGGCGAGTTTTGGGAGCGCCTTTCCCTGGGGAACGCTGCTGATCAATCTAACCGGGTCTTGCCTGCTCGCCATTTTCATCGCCTTTGCAGCGCGCCGAACAACCCTCGATCCACGCGCGCGGTTGTTCCTCGCGGTTGGGTTCTGTGGTGCATATACCACTTTTTCCACGTACGCGACCGACAGCATCACGCTGCTGCGGGCTGGTAACTGGATGGGCGGCCTGGGCGATATTCTAGGCACTAATGCGATCTGTATTGTTGGCGTGTTTATCGGGCTAGCGATTGGAAGCCGACTCTAGGAGCAGCCTGACCCGGAATTGACTTCGCTGAAATCGTGTCGTGCATCTGACTGCCGGGGTCGTCAGGTATCAAGCGCGAGATGGAACGTTTCGTTGATGGCAATGACAGTGAAGTCGTCATTGTCTGCTTCAATCAGGTTGATGGCACAAGTGTCCTGCGATAAATGCCAGTAACGCGCCAGTGGCAAGCCCAGCATAAAGAGCAGCAGCGTGCGGTTGACACTATCGTGCCCGACGATCACGACTTCATCGCTCGCGTGCTGGCGAACGATTTCACTGAGCGCATCTGACGCACGTGCAAAGAGCACGGCGAGCGTTTCGCCATGCGGAATTTGCGCCAGATGGGGCGCGCGATACCACGTGTCCAGCGCTTCTCCCCAGCGTGTACGCACCTCATCGGGCGACAGACCTTGCCAGTCACCGTAATCGATGTCGTTCAGATTCGGGAGTGGCTGCACAGCCAGCCCGTATGGTCTAGCGATGATCTCCCCAGTCTTGACGGCTCGGCTCAACGGACTGGTGTAAATCACTTTCGGTTGCCACGTCCCATGAATTCGCTGACTTGTCAGTTCAGCTTGCCTGATTCCAGTTTCATTCAGGGCTACGTCAGCGCGTCCTCGAAATCGTTCGTTCCGATTCCATTCGGTTTGTCCGTGCCGGGTCAGAATGATGCGTGTCATCCGTTCATGTCCTCCGATGGATTGCCAATGGGTTCAACTGGAACGCGGCGGCTGGTTCTTGTCAAGAGTTGCAATCGACAGGATAAGCAAATCGAGATAATATCGTTCGTAAGCGATGAAGCTCGCTTGTGCCGCCTGACGGCCAAACCGTCCTTTGATGGACTGATAGCCTCTACCGACCAGAATTCGTGTTGGTAGAGGTGTTTTGTTTTCGACACGGAGAAATGAGCGCAACGAGTATTGTGCTGCGCCCCATCAGTGCGGACAATCAACAGCCAGAGTAGCAGGAACCAGAATGGCAATCGAGAATCTTCTCATTGTCGGTATCGGCGGAGTTATCGGCGCGAATCTGCGCTACTTGGTTTCGGTGTGGGCCAATGAGCGCTTCGGCGCGGTTTTTCCCTGGGCAACACTGATGATTAACTTCACGGGTTCATGTTTGCTCGCCGCATTCCTCGGATTTGCCGCAGGGCATATTGGTCTTGATCCGAATATCCGCCTGCTGTTTGCGACCGGTTTCTGCGGCGCATATACGACGTACTCCACCTACATCACGGAATCGATCATGCTGCTCCGTTCAGGAGATTGGATTGGCGCGGCGGCCAATATTCTGGGGATGAACCTCCTCTGTCTCATCGGCGCGCTGCTTGGATTTTGGATTGGGAGTCAACTTTAGCGACTCTGGAAAGGGATATTCGCCATGACCCCAACGTCAGCGAAGCGAATCATGATCTATCTGGGCGAAAGCGACTCGTGGCGGGGTCGCTCGCTCTATCTCAGCATTCTGGAAACGCTGCGCAAGCGTGGGATCGCCGGAGCGACTGTCACCCGTGCGGTGGCCGGCTTCGGCGCGCACAGCCGCATCCGTACTGACACGCAGGAGGTGCTTTCGACGGATTTGCCTATTGTGATTTCGATCATCGAGACGCCGGACAACGCCGATAAGGTTCTGGCGCTGATCAGCCCGATGGTACGCGAAGGCTTGATTACCATCGAGGAGGTGCAAATTGTCAAATACACGCATCGCCATTTGCAGCCTTTGCCAGCGGATCGCCCGGTCAGCGCGGTGATGACGCGCAGCATCACCGCCGTATCTCAGGATACGCCAGCACGCCAGATTGTCGAACTGCTGCTGGGGAAGTTGTTCAAGGCTGTTCCTGTAGTAAACGATGCGGGCAATGTGGTTGGCATCATCACCGACGGCGATCTGCTGCGAAAAGCCGGGATGCCGACGCGCCTGAGCATTGGCGAGCGGCTGCGCGACGACGATCTCCGGGATTTTCTGGAGCATATCCGTCCAGAACAAACAGCGCGTCAAATTATGACCGCTCCGGTTGTGACCGCGTTTGAAGATGAGGCGCTGGGGCATATCGTCAGCCGAATGCTCGAACGAAAGCTCAAGCGTATGCCGGTCATCAGCCCGGAAGGGAAGCTCGTCGGCATGATCAGCCGCCTGGACGTTCTGCGTGCGGTCGGTGGTCAAGCGCCAGCCGCGCAGGAGCAAGCACCCAGCCCACATCCGGGACAAACCATTGGTGACGTGATGTCGCCGCGCGTTCCAACGGTTCACGTCAATGATGATCTGACCGATGTGCTCCAGCAGCTATTGCAAGCGGAGATCAAGCGCGTCGTCGTCCTCGACGAGCAGGAAAAACCCGTCGGTATCATTACCGACGGCGATTTGGTCGAGCGCGTCAGCGCGCCGCTGCGTCGGAACGTCCTGGACGCGCTTGTCTCACGCCTCGCTGGAACGAACATTGAGCCGGGACAGGCAACCGCACGCGATCTGATGTCGCAGAACATGCTCTCGACGACACGCGATACAACGCTGGTTGAGGCCATCAACCTGATGTTGCAGCACGGGCGCAAGCGCCTCGTGGTCATCGACGACGAAGGCCGCTGCATCGGCATGGTTGACCGACAAACGCTAATGGCCGCCAGCCTGGGCGCGTCGATGCAATGACTTCGGGAGTACAGTCGGTACTTCCCAGTGATCGGGCGTTCGAAGGTATAAAGGCAGGTATTTTGAAATAAGACCCTGCCTATCGCTGGCGACGGCGGCTCTAATCTTCGCCGTAGACAAGCTCAAAGCGAGCGTGGTGGGTCAGCGTGCGATCCAGCAGTCCAATTTTGGATTTGCTCGTCGTTCGCAGGCGAATGAGAAACGGGACTTCCCCACGTAGGCTCAGGTCTTCGTACATCGCCGTATTTGGATCAGTCGGCTCGGCAATCGTCAGACGGGCATTCTCGACCTGAAAGTCCGCCGTTCGTGCGCCCGGAACCGGCGTGCCCTGTTCGGCCTGAACGCCGGTCAATGCTTCGTAGCGCTGAACCCCATCTTCCAGATTATGGACGGTGGCGATGATGTGGGCGACGCCTGTGACGCCGTTGTCGTGCGTGCTGTTCTCCGGCGTGGTTGGAATACGCCATTCGCGCGGCGTGATGTCTGCGGAAACCGCCGGGTAACGCGGATTGACAATGTTGATCCCGTTCGAGAGCGTCTGCGTGCCGTCGGGCAGCACACGCCCGCCGCGCCGAGGGCCGTTCAGGGCATAGTCCTTTTCTTTCAGGCGATCCACGACTGGCTCAATGTCGGGGACGCCAAGCGCATAGCCCGCGAAGCCTTCGCCTGCATTGAAGCAGTAGAGCCAGTGCAGATTATGATCTTCGTGGCGGACGCGAATTTCGCGCACGTCGGTGGGCGACACCAGTTCGATGTACGGCCCCTGCGCCAGCGGGACGAGACAGTTATGGGTATGTCCGTCGGGGTGCGTGCCGCCGACAATCGTTTTGAAACCGAGCGCATTGTAATCGCGTGCTGCCACGTCGCGGTCAAGCACGGCGACAATCATATGATCGACGCGGATAGAGAACATGCTGTTTGCTCCTGTTTGCATCCGCTACCTTTTGAAGATCGCTTCAAATACCCGCAGGTAGTTTTCGCCTAAGATTTTGAGAATGGTGCTGTCGCTGTAGCCGCGCTGGACGAGCGCTTCGGTCAGCGCAGGCAGCTTCGACATATCTTCCAGTCCAACGGGGGCGCGCTCCAGACTATAGAAATCGCTGCCGAGCGCGACGAAATCGTCACCGACGTGCTGAACCGCCGCATCGATCTCGTCGGCAATCGTAGCGACATCGGCCTGATTCCAGAAGATCACGCCGGCCAGCCCGCCCGTTTCCGCGATGGCTTGCAGCTTGGTTTTGCCGTGCTGCGGATCACGTTCGAGCATACCGAGCTTATAACCAGGGCTGCCCGCGCGAATGTTGGTGTGCGTAATAATGATCGGCGCGGTCGAGAGTTCGAGAACTTCCCAGATGCAGGTATCGCTCAGGTGCGCCAGATCGATCACGATGCCCATCTCGTTCATGCGAGCGACCGCTTCACGACCAAGCGCCGTCAATCCGCCCGTTTTCACGCCCATCTGCGTGCCGTCGGCTAAAAAGTTGCGGCGGCTGTGGGTCAGCGAGACCATGCGCAGGCCGAGCCGATAGAAGATGTCGAGCAGGTTGAGATTGCGTCCGAGCGGCTCGGCACCTTCAAACGTGAGCATGAGCGCCGTCTTGCCGTCCGCTTTGGCGCGGCGAATGTCGGCGGCAGTCGTCGCGCTCATCAGCGTGTCAGGATTGGCTTCGATTTCGCGGTGGAAGGCGGTGGTCATGTCGAGCGCGCGGGTGAGCGACCTTTCGAGCTGCGTCTCGTCGATGAAGATCGCCGTCATCTGCGCGGTCAGGCCGCCTTCGCGGAAGCGCGGAATGTCGTACTGACCGATACACTGGAACCACAGCGCATAGGGCGACAGTTGATAGGGCGTGGTCGGCTGCTCGTAACCCGCGTTGTTCGGTTGCCAGTTCTGCGGCAGCGGCACATCGACCCGATCCCGCAGCCTGACGCGACCATCCGCCATCGGGTTGAGGATGTCGGAATGGCCGTCGATGATGACAGCACGCTGGTGCAGCGCGAGGGCACGCTCATGGATTTGTGTCACAGTGGTTTGTCTTTCTCTGGCGGCATCGGTTCATGCGCCGCTCACGGCAGCGTGACTGTTTCCGGCTGGCGCGCTGTGCTCATGAAAGCGGCGTTGGTCACCAGTTTAAACGTATACGGCCAGAAAGCGCGGAAACCCGGTCGCACGCCGATCACGGCGGCGATCCCTTCGCCCAACGGCTGCGCCGCCACCGCGACTCCGCCCTCGCTTTCGTCGAATAGCTCGGTGTGGATCAGGAACAGTTGACCCGGCTCCACGTCCGCTGAGTGATACGCCGCGACGGTCTGCGCCTGCGCCCCGGCTTTGAAGATCGGGCCGCCGACCTTGTTGGACATCGTTTCGGTGTCGTAGATTGCCGGGACGATGCCCGCCTGCCACGCGCCGTTCGCGTCAAAGGAGCCGCGCAAGCCGTAGGTGAGTGGATTGTCCGGTTGGACGATGCGCAGGTTGACGCGCGCCGTCCCTAAACTATGATGCAGTACACTCACATCGACCAGATTGGCGTACTCTGCCGTTGCCAGCAGTCCGCCGCCCGCGCCGAAGCCGAGATAAGTGCTGCCGCCTGAAATAAAGCCGCGAATCGCCTCAATGCCTGCCGTGCCGATCCCGCGCGGCGTACCGGGCAAATCCCAGGCGCTGCTGCTGCGACGACTGCTCAAATGCCAGCCCTCGACAATATCGGCGGCATTGCCTTCCGGCACGATCAGCAGACTGGCGTCGCTCAAGCCTTCCGGCGTGATTAACTCCGCTTCGAGCAGTGTCACGTCGAAGCCAAGCTTTTCCAGACTCCACCAGACATCGCCAATCGGCGACGGCGTGGGGCGATCCACGCCTTGCCCGACGTAGATCGCGGTCGTCGGCTGCGTCAGTGCTTGAACCTGCACGCTCGTGCCGGATGGAAGCACGGTCGCATCAATCGGTAGGCGCGCCGCTAAAGCCGTCAGCGTGCGCGTCGGAATATCCGCGACGATGAACGTCCCCACATCGAGGGTTTGATCGTTCAGCGTGAGCGGCGCGGTCAGCCACGAGATCGACGCGCCCGTGTGCCAGAGCCGATTGATCAGGCGCACGCCGTCGAGCGTGTTGGGGATAGCGACGTTGGTCAGCACGCCCGCCGATCCGCCCAGGCGCAGCGTTGGCAGCGCTGGCTCGATCACTTTGCGCAGCGGCGCGTTTTTCTCGGCGGCGCTGGCTTGCCGCACCTGCAAACCCATCGCGGGCGGCATGGCGACTAGCTTGCTCCGCTCGCTGGCGAGCAGCGCGTCGATCAGCAGGTTGGTGGGCTGATTCGCCGGAACCACGTAGGCGTCGTCGGTCTGATAGACGGCGATTTCGTGCTGCTGAAGCACGTCGAGCAGTTCCGCGACCGCGCCGAGTTCCGGCTGCGCTTTCGGCACGATGAACGCTTCATCCTGCACCAGCGTCGCCATCGCGTTACTGTAGAGCGTATCCGCGATCTCGGTGGCGTTCTGCGCGGTCACGCCCAGCACGGCGAGTCCCGCGCTGACTTTCTGGCCGATGCGATCTTCCCACGTCTGCGCGCCGGGGGTGCGGGCGCTCTCGGTGATCAGCGAGGGGACACCGTGCAGGCTCATCGAACCCGTGATGTTGCCCGTCGAAATGCGGTGCGGCTCGTCCGGCGAGATGCCGAGCATCGGATAGGCGAACATATCTTTGGGATAGTAGTGGTAGCCGCGCTCGTCCCACGCCTGCTTGATGCCCGCGCCGAGCTTCGAGACGATCTCCTGAATGTTGCGCGGTGCGAGGTCTGCCGTCGAAACGCCATCTTCGGGATACCAGCAGACTTCTGGCGTCGAAACGTGCAGCAGAAAAGCGTCCTCGTGCGTGTCGTAAAGCGAAAGCGGATGCCATTCGCGGAAAACGCGCAGAATTGCGCGGCCTTCGGGCTGGGTCAAGTGCAGGAAATCGCGGTTGATGTAGAAGCCGTAGCGGTTGCCCGCGACCGCGCCATCCTCCGCGAGCGGATACTGCTTCCACAGTTCGACGCCCATGTCGCGGCCATCGGGATTCATCATCGGCACGATCACGACGATCAGCCGGGACAGAATGGCGCGCACGGCGTCGGTGTTCTCCCACGCCAGGCGCTCGGCGAGTTCGACCAGCGCTTCGACGTGCGAGGCTTCGTGACCGAACGACTGACCGATCACGGCGGCGGTGTAGTGCAGATCGGTGGGCGCATCCGGGCGCTTCGACGCTTGCGGCTGGTTGGTGGTGATGTGGGTCACATCGGGGCGCTGACGACGCGCCGCCAGCGCACGGTGATGCTCGACATCGGGCAGCACCGCTTCATCGGCGATGACGATGGCGTAGATACTGCGTCCTTCGGCGCTGTGGTCGAGCAGTTCCAGCCGGACACGCGGGCTGGCAGTGAGTTGTTGCAGCTTATCAACGAACCCGGCGTAAGACAGGAGTTGATCGCCGGGAGGTTGCGTTAACGCTCTCGGTACTGGCATAGTCTATTCCCCCTGAGTAGTTTCAAGCAAGCGTGATTGGGCTGGCAGCCTCGGCGACCTGCTCGAAAATCGCGTTGGTGATCAGCTTTTCGCTGTGCGTCCAGATGGCGCGGAAACCGGGACGCACCCCCAGCACGGTCACGGTTCCCTTGCCATAGGGCTGCTGCGCGACAGCGACAGCGTTTTCCTTCAGATCGAAATATTCGGGATGCAGGACAACGTGAAGATTCGGGTCGTAGTCGATGTGATCGAAGAGGGCGACGGCTTTCGCTCCCGCGCCTGCTTTGAACACCGGGCCGCCCGCGCCTCCGGTCAAGCCTTCGGAGTAGTAGAGCGCTGGGAACAAAGCGGGCTGCGCTGTGCCATCCTCAGCGACACTGCCATCCAGCCCGTAGACGAGCGGACTCGCCGCATCCGTGATGCGCACCATCGCGCGCCCGGATCCAAGCCCCTGATGCGCGACCGTCAGGTCGATCAGGCCAGCGTAAGCAGCCGTCGCCAGAATGCCGCCGCCCGAACCGAGGCCGAGGTAAGCGCCGCCCGCCTCGACAAAGGCGCGAATCGCTTTCAGACCTTCCTCGCCAATGCCATCAGGGATTCCCGGCGCGCCCCAGGTCTCTCGTCCCGAATCCTGCCAGCCCTTGACGATTTCCCCGGCTGATCCATCCGGTATCAGCAGCAGGTCTTTCCCGGAAAGCCATGATTCGCGCATTTGCGGGCCAAACAGCGGCACGAAGTCGAACTCAAGCTGCTCCAGCACATACCACATCTCGGCTTTGGGAGCCGAATCGGGGCGATCCGC
>DASZXN010000182.1:0-1837 GCA_035545875.1 Phototrophicaceae bacterium | reverse complement strand
TGCGCTCAAGCGCGCGATCTTGACGCACCAGCGCTTCTTGTTGGGCGTCAAACTTTGCGTCGAGCCAATCGCGCGTGACTTCGGACATTGCGCCTCAGCGGTATCCGCCGCGGACGCTGCCACCGCGGCCGGTCGCCGGTTCTTTTGTGGGTGCCGTGATCGGCGGCACTACGGGGACGGCCTTCGGCACATACGTCAACGTGCGCAGATCAAGATCGAAACCATCGACCGTGACGCCCTGCACGAGCACCGACGCCTCGGTTCGTGCAGCATCGAACTCCGACTGGGCAGCCTGCGCGCGCAACTGCGCGAGCTCCATGCGCTGCAACGCGTTCTGAAGTTTCAGCTTGTTGACTTCGGTGAGCTCAGGCACCTTGGGCGCCGCGTTGGTCGCCGCCGCTGGCAATGCAGGCGTTGGCGGTTTCTGTGTGGCCTGCGCCACCAGTGGCGCGGCGAAGGCCGAGATGAGTGCAACAGCAGTGATCAGACGTTTCATCAACGTGTCTCCCTGCTGTGATTGTTCAGGCGCCGTCAATGCGACTCGCATCGACGACGTCTGGAATTACCTGGCTATCTATTCGCCTCCACTGCTATCCACGGCCAACGTGATCGCATATCCAGCGGCGCCGGACATCGCCGGAAGCATCGATTCCACGAACTGCCGCACTGCGGCGATCTGTGTTTCATCGGACACGGAAATTTGTTCGTCCTGGACGATCGGGTCCGATACCCCATCGATCACGATGGTCTTGCGCACAAACGCGACCAGATCGATGTGGCCATCAACGACGCTGATGTTTCCCTGTAAGAGTCGGCCTGTCACTTGAGTCATGTCGCCCCTGCCTTATTTGCACGCCCAGCCGGTGTTACCCGATCCAGATTCCTTGACGCAGAAGGTCGAACCTGCGCCTCCATCTCTTCGAAGAAACAGCGCACCCACGCCTGCCGTCACAACACCTTCTGGATTCCCGCTGCCCCAAAAAATAAATCGATCGCTGTTCTGTCCATCACGCCAAATGGCGTTGCCGCCGCTGATGCCTGCGACCATTGTGGCGAGGCCGCCAGCCGTCAGTCCCACGCTGTTGTTTGAGTTGATGCGATAGACGCCGGTCGAGCTGTCGTTGTTGAACCGGAATACGGGATTCGCGGCTGATCCGTCACCACCATTGAACGCCGCTGATCGCACCGTGGCTGCATCGGCGCCGGCGCGTGTCTTCACAAACATCACACTGTCGCCCGTGAAGTCCCACGTGACGCCGTGTGTTGAGTCGCGCGAAGCCAGGATGACTCCCGTGGCTGAGCGCGCGAACGACACATCGTGATTCGCCAGGTCGAATGACAGCTGGTTCACGACCAAGTCCACGGTATTAAAGCGAGCCACATCCACGCCGGCCACCGCCACCTTGAGCGCGCCAGTCGTGTGATACAGCCCAGTCGTTACTTCGGTGGAGAATGTGACCGCCGGTGCCGTGACAGATCCATTCGGAAACGCGATCGGCCCAGAGACGGTGCCACCTGACGTTCCCAGTGCGTCAGCGATCCCGTAGCCGGCGAGCGTGGTCGGCGTCGACGTCACCTTATTGAATGGAAGCGACACCAGCCAAGGCGGGTTGGTATAGCTACCGCTCGTCACGACCGCATCTGTCAGCCATCCTGCGGCTTGGGTTGGCACACTGGTGAGCTTGCTCCACACGAGCGAGGTGATCCAGCCTGGGTTGATGTAGGCGCCAGCCGTATTGACCAGTGACGCGCATCCCCACGACGTTGAGTAGATGGGCGACTCGCCGCTCGCGCAGGACGGAAGCGCAGGCACGATGGCGAGCGTGCCATCACCATT
>DASZXN010000181.1:0-1721 GCA_035545875.1 Phototrophicaceae bacterium | reverse complement strand
ATCGCAGAAGACGACGCGCACCTGCGACACCTCGCGGGCGATGCTGTAGCTGGCAATCGCGCCGAGCGCCTTGCCGAGCAGTTGGCGATCCATCGAGCCAGAGGTATCCAGCACGACGCCAAACGTGCGGCTCTGCTCGATCCGCTCATCCCGGACATAGCGCGGGCGGGGAATATCCGGGGTCGAAGACTGGCGGCGGCTGGGACGGGCATAAGTACGGACATGCTCAATCGGTGGGAAATGCTCGTCAAACCAGCGCGCCAGTTCGACATCCCACGAGATCGGCGGCTGGTTAAGCGCGAGAATCTCTTCGATCAGCCCTGCCGGGAGATAGCCTCGTCCGCTCGAACGGCAGTACTCCAGCCCCTGCATGAGCGCGCGGCGGTAGAATTCATCGAGCGACATCCCCTCTTTGAACCACCAATCCGGTTTCGTCGGTTCGAGCATGTCGCCGAGGCCAAAGCCGCGCAGGGTCGCCAACTTGCGATAACGGCGCAGATCGTTGACGATGCGGTCGTAGACCGACTCGGCGCTCAAACCTTTCAGCTCGGGATCGTAGAGCATCCCAAAGGCGGGTGGGACGCCGACCTGCATCTCGCGCAGCCACTGGTTGATGACGTAATCGCAGGCGACATTCCACAGGTAGGGATCACGTCCCTGACGGCGGGCGTGGTGGCGCAGCGCGACGTGCAGCAGTTCATGCGCCATCACGAAATGGCACTCTTCCTCATCCAGCCCAGCCGCCGGGTTCATGAACAATTCGCTGGCTTCGGCATCGACGGCGGCGACGGTGATCTGCCAGCGCTGGCAGATCAGCGGATCTTCGATGATTTTGAAGCCGGTCGCCAGCGCGCCGAGCAGCGGATAACTGCTGATGAACCAGCTTCGCGCTAGCGCTGAAACGGATTTCTTGCTGTTGGCGTAGGCCGACATCGAGTCCACTCTACCTGCGGCGTAATCGACAGCACGGGCGACCCCGTTCGACAATCCCAAGCCGAAGAGTTCCTGCCAGTTCAGGTTGCTGCCGTACCAATGTGGAAACGGAGGTTCAGGCTCGAAGATCATATCCTCGACGCCCGCGCCTGCCGTGCTGTAGACCTTCAGTTCTTCAGGGATGCCTTGTTCACAAAAATACTGATACAGACCTTCCTCGCTGCGCGGCAGGTCGGTGATGCGTGCGCTCATCTCGACCAGCGGAGTACCGAGCTTCAAATCCTGCATAAAACGCGCCACGAAAACATCACAGGCGGTGTTCCATTCGGTCTGCTTATCACGCTGCTGAAAATGTCCGAAGCCCAGATGGAGCAGGCAGTGGATCAGGATATAGACCCATTCCTTGCTCTCGGCGTAACGGGTAGGATGGACATAGATGCTGCCATTGCTGCTGACTGCCGCCCAGCCCTTACGTGGATAGCCTGTTCCGCCTTCGTTGCGATAAATGCGGGCGCGCTGGTGCAGCAGCGAGAACACCGGGTGTTCAGCGAGCAGTACGGTCGCTTCTGAAAACTGCTGTGCGGCCTCATCGAGTTGTGGCTGACGCTTATGCTTTTTGTTTGCCATTTTCCCGCTCGACTAAACGCGGCAGGTCGCGCACGATTTCGACCATGAACCAGCTTGGCAGCGTCTCGGCGTGATCTTCCTGCCCACTGACGACCATCTGCGCGATTTCCAGGCTGATATGCGCCAGCTCCTTGAGCATGACTTTGGCGCGGATGACCAGT
>DASZXN010000180.1:0-2200 GCA_035545875.1 Phototrophicaceae bacterium | reverse complement strand
GATTGGCCCGCGCGTTGGCTATACGCACGTCAAGGACGCCGTTTTCGATCCGGCAAAGGGTGAATGGCACTACGTTCTGCCCGGCGAAGGACAGCTACCGCTCGCTGAAGCGATAGGGCTGCTCAAAGCGCATGGTTATGACGGTTGGCTGCTGTTCGAGCAGGAAAAGCGCTGGATACCGAGCCTTACGGAGCCGGAGGTCAGCTTTCCGGCTTTCGCGCGCTGGGTGCGTACCCTGCTCTAAGCGATCTATTCGCCGGGATTGTTCAGGCGGAAGCCATGTCCGCGCACCGTGATGATGTACTGCCAGTCGGGATCGACCTCGGCGAGGCGATCCCGCAGGCGGCGCACGAGCGCGTCAATCGCCTGCTCGCTGACGCCTTCGCCCACCGCGTCCGGCCAGACCGTTTCGACCACCGTATCGCGCGTGCAGATACGCCCGGCGTTGTTGTAGAGCATTTCGAGCAGGCGGTACTGCGGCGGACTGAGCGGCGGATCAATTTCGGTATCGTTGATAAACACCCGGCGCGCGTCGTGATCGAGGCGCAGCCGACCGCCGGTCAGATTGATCGGCACCTGAAATTCGAGCGGGGCGGTCGCGCCGGAGCCGATAAATTCGATCAGCACGGCCAGCGCCAGTTGAATCTTGTCGCCGTCGTACAGACGGCGCGTGCCTTTCAACTGCTGTCCGTTGACCCACGTGCCGTTTCTGCTCTCTAAGTCTTCAATGTAATAAGCATCATCTTCTTTAAAAATACGCACGTGCTGGCGGGAAATCTGGCGTTCCGGCAGCACGATGTCGCATTCTTCGCCGCGCCCAATAATAAGGTTATCGCGCGTAAGCGTCCACTGCTGATCCTTGAGCTTCTCGTCGTGCAGCATCAGGATTGGGCGTTCCTTGTTGGACTCGACCATACGCGGTCACTCCCGACGTTTCCATTGCGATCCGTTAAACTGAATGTTCATTATACACGCTCTCCGCTCATGGGCTAGCGAGAGGAATCGTGACGTTCGCCGATTCAACGTAGCCTTTCCACAAGCCTTGATCGGTGTAGATCGGCGTGGCGAGTGTTCCTGCGCCCTGAACGATATTGCCGTCCTCGTTATTACGGTAAAAGGCGCGTACCTGCGCGTGCCCGGATGCGATGTTTGGATCGGGCAGGACGTTCCCGGCAGGAAATTCGACGGTCACGACACAGCTTTGACGTGGGCCAAGCAAGCGAAGATTTTGCTCTGGAACCGTTCCGGTATCCTGACGCGGGACGCCGTTAGTGAGCGAGTTGGCTGGCGTGAAGATCAGGCCGAGGCCGCTGGTATTATTATCGCCCACGATCACACTGTTCGGGTCGTAGACGAACGGCACGGTTCCCAACGAGTTATTGGTGATGATGATGTTGATCAACAGGCTGCCGCTGGCGTCACTGGCATTGTTGGGGATGGCGGAAGTCTGCACGCTTAGGCTGAAGGGATTGACGGCGGCGCGCCCCAATATCGATTGATGAAAGGCGCGATCATCGGCGGTGTGAATCCACGTGCAGGGCGCTCCCTGATAAAACTGCGGGCTGATGTTCGAGAGCAGTTTGGGCAGCGTCGTCGGGCCAGCGAAAACCAGCAGCAGAAGCACCAGAATCAGGCCGACGAACAGATTCGGATTGCTCGATTGGCGAATGATGCGCAAGTCGTGTTACTCCGTGACTTCAAGCCAGTGCGCGGCCTCCGCGATCAACGCATCGGCAGGTGTAGCATCCCCATTGTGCCACATAATCTGATGATCGTGCCCACGAAACCAGGTATATTGACGGCGAATGAAATCGTGCGTGGCAGTTTGGGTTGTCTGTATCGCTTCATCGAGCGGAATGCCGTCGAGCAAATGCCCGGCAAGCTGCGCGTACCCCAATCCACTCATTGACGGCAGCGCGCGGCGGTAGCCTTTGGCAAGCAGCGCGCGCACTTCGTCCAGAAAGCCGTCGGCCATCATTTGATCGACGCGCAAATCGGCACGCTCGTACAGTTTTTCTCGATCCAGCGTCCGGCCATAGGTCAGCACGCGATAATCGGGTGGAGTCTTGCGCCGCTGCGCGCTGAAGGGCTGTCCCGTTTCGATGGAGACTTCGAGCGCACGCACGATTCGGCGCAGATTGCGCGGATCAACAAAGTGCTGTGCGTCGGGGTCAGTTTCCAGCAGGCGCGCGTAGAGCGC
>DASZXN010000179.1:0-3859 GCA_035545875.1 Phototrophicaceae bacterium | reverse complement strand
ACGCTCTACGGTCAGTGCCAGAATGTTGGCATTCCGCCCATTCCGCCGACGCCAACAGCTTATTACACGCCAACGCCGATCCCGACGAGTACACTGACACTCACGCCGCAGCCGCCGACAGCAACCCCGGTTCCCGGCTTCCCTGATCTCGTCGTGACCAATCTGGGGCTGGTCGGCGGAAACACCATTCAGCTTGGGGCAGGCAATACACCCGTGACCGCGACCGTTTCAGTAACGGTCACCAATACAGGCGCGAGTGCGGCGACTCAGTTCAATAACGTGATCAACCTGAATCCGCCGGGCACCGATCAGCCGCTCGGCGTAGTATCCGGCCTGAACCCCGGCGAGAGCATCGTGCTGAACATCTCGCTGACGTTCAATACTGCCGGAAACTATACGCTTCAGGTGCGCGCCGACTCGGACAGCCAGATCACCGAGACGAGCGAGGTCAACAACAACGCGCTGACGACAGTCACGGTCAATCCGAACCCGTAATCAATAGGGAACATCGTAGGGGCGATCTATCAGGTCGCCCCTACAGGACAATATCTCGTGGGTAAAATTGACCCTGTAAGGGATGCGCAGTAGAATCGGTCTATGGCGACACAAGTTCTGATTATTCACGGGCAGCTTCCGTTTGCCATTAAACTCAAACAAACGCTTGAGCGTGCCGCGTTCGAAGCGCATCCGTTCACGTCGGTCGAAGCAGCAGTCGATTACCTGAAAGACCACGTGCAGGACGTGGCGCTGGTCGATTTCGCTATCCCGGATTTCCCCGGCGCGCAGATCGTCGAGCAGTTTCGCCGGATTCAGCCGAGTTTGCCTATCGTCGCCACGCCCAAACAGGATGCGGGGCTAATCAGCGCGCTCGACTTGATCGCGTCGCTCGATGCGGGTTTCAACGCCCGCGATCTAATCAGTCTAGTCAATAACTACTTCACCGGGCGCGAGCGTCCCAGTTTTCAGCCTGCTGCGACGACGGCGCTCCTCTCACGGCTTGATCCGGCACATCCAGCGCCGCCCAATAATCCGAACAATCCGAATAATCCGCCGGAACACAGCAGCCTCGACAACGTGATCGCCAGCGCAGGCCGCAGTAACATCTTCGAGTCGCCGGTCGTCGAGGGCGACACGCCGCCGAGCGTCGATCTGGCGGCCTGGACAGAGGAGCCGCCGCCGAAGCACGACGCTGCTTTTGATGAAGTCCTCAATGCGCTGCCCACCGACTCTGGTGATCAGGCTGCGCCGCGCAGTCCATTCACCGATCTGGTCGACTCGATGCGCAGCGATCAGACGCATCAGCCGCTGCCGTCGCGCCAGCAGCAGTTCGTCGAGTTCATCCTGACAGGCGGCATGGACTCGCTGCTGGAACAGATGGAGCAGAACGACGAGGCGGGCAGCGATACGCCCAATCAGGCGGTATCGCCGGATCGTCTGTTTCAAAAGCTTGCTGCCGAGGAACCGCCGCCGCCAACGTTTGAGGAGAGCGGCACCGTCAGCGATCTGGTCGTGGGCGTTCAGGACAAGAGCTTCCGCAACGTGCTGTCGATTCTGCGCGGCGAGGAGGAAATCAGCGAGGACAGCGGGCCGTCGAAGGAAGTTGCTTCGTTCAATCCGGCGGATTTCGAGCCGCCCAAGCGCCCCGAATCGACCATTCCGCGCATCGCGCGCGATGAGTTTGTGTTCGATGACGAGCCGACGCCCGCCAAAGTGATTTTGCAGCGCACGCTCGAACAAACGATGTCAGGCGGGAGTTTCTCGCTGGAAGAACTGCTGGCGAACATCGAAGCCCAGCTTCCGCTGCACCGTCCCAAAGTGCAGCCGCTTCCTTCGTGGCTGCGCGAGCAGCAGAGCCGCTCGCAGGACGACGCGTTCCTCGTGAACGAGCCGGATTTCCTGCCGGAAAATCTGCCTGAAGAAGTGCCGCCGGAACCGTCGGAAGACTACCGCGATCAGACGACGCAGCAGGGGCGCGGCCAGCAGATCGAGGCGCATCCCGAAGCTCTGGAAACCGACTGGATGGAACGCCCGCCGCGTGTTGGCGATCAGACGATCCCGTTCCCGGAATCGCTGCCTGAGGAAATTCCCGCTGAGCCAACGGTCGCACACAGCTATTCCGAGCCAGAGGTCAGCGAAGAAACGCCAGCTCGACCGAAAATCAAGCCACTTGGGACGAAGCGGGCAGAACCGGAACCAGAGCCAGAAGCGCCTGAGTCGGTGATGTCGTTACTCGAAGAGTTCGGTTTCGGCGATGAAACGGGCGTTTCGGAAGCGACGCCGGTTCCGCAGGAGACGGTCGTGCACGCGCAACCGCCGACTATTCCTGAAGAAGCGTCTATCGCGGATGAATGGCTGTCCGCTGAAGAAGTCTCCGCAGCCGAAGAAGCGCCCGTGTCGGAAGCGACGCTCGCGCCGCAAGAGACGACAGGCATGTGGTATAACCTGCCCGAACAGGACTTCAATACCCAGTTTGAAATGATGGCTGCTTTCGAAGTCCGCAACGAGAGCGGCGTGGCTTCAGGCGCGCTGTATAAGGAAAGCCCGGTCGAACCTGTGCCAGTCGAGCCGCCAACGCCTGCCGAAGCGGTCGCGGAACCTGTTCAAGACCCGTATCTGGCGCAGTTGGCCTTGAGCCTGACCGAAGTCTCGCTCGAAACGACCGCCGAGGCGACCCTGCTGGCGCTGCATCAGCAGATTGTCGCTTACGCCGGGCAGATGCCGCGCGAGGAGATCGAAGAACTGCGCGGTATGATCGCCGACGACTGGGATGCCGCGCCGGACGAGGCGCGTATCCGCTTCATTACCTCGCCGAGCAGCGGCAAGGATTACATGCTCTACTCGCGGCGCACCGAGGACGATCTGACGCTCTCGCTGATCTTCGCGGGGGCGACGCCGCTGCGCGATATTCGGCGGCAGGGCAAGCGGTTGGTCGATGCGCTGCTGACCGTGCCGGAAGCGCCGCCCAAGACGATCCCCGAACTGCCGCCCATCGAACCCGTCGATGACGTAGTACGTGCGCCCTATGCCTACGTCTGGGTGCTGCGCGATGCGAAGGCGCATCTCGACGAAGCCGCGTCGCAGGCGATTATCGCTGGCCTGAATATCCAGATGCGCGAGAAGCAGTGGGACATTCAGGCGCTGCAAGTCCACGAGGATTACGTCTATCTGCTGGCGGATGTGCCCGGCGAAGACCCGGCCTACAAGATCATCCGCGAGCTAAAGCGGCGTTCGGCGGAGATTGCTCACGCGCAGAATCCGACGTTTGTCTCGGATGGGCTGTGGGCGGACAGCTATCTGGTCGTGACGCCGGGGCGTGAACTCGACACCGAGGAAATTCAGCAGTTCATCAACTTCGAGCGCATGGAGTGATGCAGACAGCACCGCTCCGGGGCGCTGTGCAGCCCTTATTCTCCCTTAAAACGTATATTAAGATTTTCACTCGCGGGGCGTAATGGCTATCTACGTGTTTTGATGCTACGCTGTCATCATCTGCGATAGGTTGAACTGACCTCTGAACGAGTTGAGCCTCTTTCTACGAGATGACCTGCAATGAGCGCGAACGATCCAGCCAATCCCAATCTGATTCAAACCGAGCCAACAGTCAATGCGGATAGGCGTGAAGCGCAGCCTGCCGAGCAGGAAGCGCCGAGCCTCAAGTTCAAGCGCGTTCACATCATCGTCAATCCCGCGTCAGGCCAGGAGGGGCTGCGGCTGCCCGGCCTGAACAAGATTCTGAATGACCTCGGCATCGAGTGGGAAATGTTCGTCCTGCGGCGCGGCGGTGAAGCGGGCGAGCGCGCGCAGCAGGCGATTGCAGCGGGGGTTGATGCGGTAGTCGTCTATGGTGGCGATGGGACGG
>DASZXN010000178.1:0-1673 GCA_035545875.1 Phototrophicaceae bacterium | reverse complement strand
TGCGAATCCGGCCATGGCGATCTTATAAAGAAATGCTGCCTCAGCGTCTCTGCGCGCTGCGCGGAGATAGTGGCGGCCGCGGGAAGCGGATGATCGCCTTAAGTCCTGGCGCGTTGTCCTCAAGGATCAGGGTGGCGTTGTGAAGGCGCGCGACAGCAGCAACCAGGCTCAACCCCAATCCTGTCCCCGGTGAGTTACGGCTTGCCTCCAGGCGCACGAACCGCTCGACCACGCGCGCGCGTTCCGATGCTGGAATGCCTGGCCCCGTATCGGCAACGACAAGCTCAACGCCATCAGGCGTCACGGACGGCCATACGCTGATGTGTCCCCCTTCCGGCGTGTATTTGATCGCATTGTCGACAAGGTTGGCGAGCGCCTGGCTGATAAGGCTCCGATTGCCGTCGATCAGTGTCTCACCAGCCGGTTTGATTTCCAGCGTGACGCCCTTCTCTTCCGCCAACGGTTCGTAGAGTTCGGCGATATCGTCTGCGATCGGCGCGAGGTCGACGGGTGTCATCGCGCCGCGCGTCACACCGGAATCCGCTTCTGCGATCAGAAGCAGCGCGTTGAAGGTTGCGATGATCTGATCGGTTTCGCGCATCGCGGATTCGATCTCGCCGGACTCGCGGCCGTTGGGATCGAGATGGCGCAGGGTATCTTCTAGCCGGTTACGCAATCGATTCAGCGGCGTTCGGAGATCGTGCGCGACAGAATCTGTCACCTCGCGTACGCCTTTCATCAGCCGCTCGATGCGGTCGAGCATGCGGTTCAAGCTGTCTGCCAGCGTGTCGAACTCGTCGTGCGCACGGCTCACTGGAACGCGACGCGAGAAATCACCTGCGAATATCTCACCCGCCGTTCGATTGATCTGATCCAGGCGTCTCAACATGTTGCGGCTCATCAGCCCTCCCCCGATCAGGCCAAGCATGAGCATCAGAACGACGGTCCATGGCAATGTCGTCGTGAAGAGCTTTTCGGTCAGGTAGCGTTCGTGAACGTCTTGCGCGACCAGCAGGCGAAAGCCACCGAGGAGCGGGAATACGCGGCCCCGCGCGCGGCGTCGCTGAAGCTGACCTTCTACGCGGCGTTCGTAATCGAATTCGATTTCAACATGCGGCTTGCTGCCAGCTTCGGGCATGCCGTCGAGATTGCCGGCGATGGGAAGCCCCGCGCGGTCGACAAGAAGATACAGTCCCGGTCCGCCATGGGCGGAGCGGCTGATGACGACCTCCGCCAGCCCGCGCAGGCCGAGGCGCTGGTATTGTTCAGCAAGCCCGGTGATTTCGGCGTTGATGATCTGATCGGTCTGCGCGTCGAGCGCACGTTCCGTGTTCCAGTACGTGAAGGCGATGAGCGCGCTCACGGAGAGCGCGAACATCACAACATAAATAACGACAATCCGAAACGCCTGGCTGCGGAGAATGCTAAGCGTGCGCACGGATCATGTAGCCCGCTCCGCGCACCGTATGCAGCAGCGGCAACTCGAACCCCTTGTCGATTTTCGCGCGCAGACGGGAGATGTGGACGTCGATCACGTTGGTCTGCGGATCGAAGTGATATTCCCACACGCTTTCGAGCAGCATGGTGCGCGTCACGACCTGGCCGGCATGGCGCATGAGATATTCAAGCAGGCGAAATTCGCGCGGCTGAAGATCGATATCGGCGCCGCTGCG
>DASZXN010000177.1:0-19156 GCA_035545875.1 Phototrophicaceae bacterium | reverse complement strand
TGCGCCCTTTTTATTGGCATCCTGCGGCGTCAGGCGAACTGCTGTTTCACCTGATCTCTGAAATTAATTAGCAAATTATGATCTGCCCTTGATCTGCGGCATAATGGGTCAATTGGTCTATCAATAGCGATTGCGCAGCGTATGGCTGGGGTTTTCTTATTCCTCTCGACCCTGTTGGAGAGGCTTTTTCCTGATCACAGCACTGCTCAGTTCTTGAAGGAACGCAATGCGCGCGTGACCGTTCAGGAGATGAGCGCGCGCAGCTTTTATATTATTAAAGTCACCCCGCTGACCAACATCAGTGCGGGTGGGCATAGATTTCTGCTGCGCATCAAGGCGCTTCCCGCTCAGAAGCTGCGCGTCAGCGTCTACAGCGTGTCTGCCGGGCAAACACTCGCGGATGTGACCGTCCATTACGACCAAAAGGGCGGCGCGATGAATCTCAACCTGGATGATCTCCACCTGAAAATTGAATTCGACGAGCCAACCGTCGGTGCGTAATCAGCGGCTCGCAGTCTGACCTCCGATTTATCAGCCACTTCCATCCTGACGTTAATGTTGGTCTAAACAATCCCCCGAAGAATTATGAACATTCACCTTACGCAAAGGAGGGGATATGAGCGTCAAGGGCAAAGTCGCACTCGTAACGGGTGGCGGATCAGGGTTAGGCGAAGCGGCAGCCCACATTCTGGCACGGGAAGGCGCGAAGGTCGCCATACTGGGGCATACCGCCGACGAGCTGAATCAGGTAGCGCAGGCGATCCAGCGGGAGGGCGGCGAAGCCATGAGCGTCGTCGCGGACGTAGCCGATTCACAGGCGATGCAGCAGGCCATTGAGCAGGTCATTCAGCAATGGGGGCGGCTGGATATTGTCTTTGCGAACGCCGGAATTAACGGGGTTTGGGCACCCATTGAAGACCTGACGCCAGAGGAATGGCGGAAAACCATCGACACGAACCTGAGCGGCACATTTTATACGATCAAATACGCTGCGCCTTACCTGAAAAAGCGGGGTGGCTCCGTGATCGTCACAGCGTCGGTCAACGGCACGCGAATTTTCAGCAATACCGGCGCGAGCGCCTATTCCAGCAGCAAAGCCGCGCAGGTGGCGCTGGCGAAGATGCTGGCACTCGAACTAGCGCAGGACGGCGTGCGCGTCAACGTGATCTGCCCCGGCGCGATTGAGAGCGAGATCAGTGACAACACCGAGCAGCGCAACCTCGACAAAGTGAAAATTCCAGTCGAATTCCCAGAGGGGAGTATGCCGCTCACGCACGGCAAGCCGGGAAAAGCCGAGGATGTCGGCGAACTGGTGTTGTTCCTGGCCTCGGATGCTTCGAAGCACATCACCGGGACGGAAATCTGGATCGACGGCGCGGAGTCGCTGCTGAAGGGCTAACCACCCGAACTGCGCGCGATCAGACCGAGGATGCGTTCGCCGCGCGCCTGAAAATCGTCCGGCGTAAGCTGATCGATGGCGATCCAGCGCGCGTAGATCACATCTTCTTCGGGCGGATAGTCTATCGGGATCAGCGCCGTCGTCACTGGCTGACAGTGGTAGAAAAACAGAAAGCCGTGAAAGGCGATTTGGAGCGGGTCGTAATAGAAGAAATCCGTTTCAAAGTGCAGGAACTCGCCGACCGCGACTTCAATTCCGGCTTCCTCGCGGATTTCGCGGGTTAAGGCAGCTTCCATTGTTTCGCCCCGCTCGATGCCGCCGCCTGGAAGCACGTATTTCTGCGTCGTTTTGGCTTTCGCCAGTAAGACCTGACGATCCTGCACGACCACGCCATAAACCGATGGGCGCTGCACCATCGACTCGGCAGGTACAAATTTCGTTTGGTTGAACAGCGTGCGGCATTTCACCAGCGGCATAATTACCCCGCGAATCAGAAAAGGCGAGCGCGCCACGTCAACGGTTGGCGCTCGCCTCGATAGGTTCATACGCAGACGGATTATTCGTCCAGCCGCTTGGCGCTGTGGAGCAGTTCGTCGATTTCCTGCGCCAGCCGCGCCGCGACGGGATCGCCTTCGCGTCCGGCACGCTTGACCCAGCCAACCGCGACCTGAAGCGTCTCGCGCAGGCGGCGCGCCATCAGCAGATGATCGTCGGCGTGAGGTTCGCCGCCGCCGTAGGCCGGGCGCAGTTGATTGTAGGAGACGAAAGCGAACGTCACCGAGAGCATAATCAGGATTTCGAGGTCGTCTTTGTTGAAACCGTTCGCATCCGGCTGCTCCTCGAACGCGCCGAGAACCGTCTGAAGGTCAAGACAGACGCGGATCACGGCTTGAAGCTCGTCAAGCCGGTCGTTCCACAACTCGGAGGTGACACTGGAGGGAAGGCCGCGCAAAATCGCGCGCACCTTTTCGGCCATGACTGCCTGCCCCAGCCCATCAATGCCATCCATATCCAGCGATGAATTAATAAAGTCGGCAAAGGGATCGCTGGGCTGGTCTGGATTATTCATAATTTGAGAACTCCTCGACTGGATGATCCTCCTTAATATATCGAAATATTTCAAGACCGACAATGGGGCGAAATCCGAAAAGCCCGTGAAATTGCCTGCTGGCTTTTACTCATCTTCTTCGTCATGGGCGCGCAGCATCCCGTGATACACGCCCGGCCACGAGTCGGGAATTTCGACCGCGCCGACCGTCTTGGCATAGAAATCGACCGGGCCAGCCGCGCCGACGATGGCGTAGCCGTAGCCCCGCGCTTTCAGGTCGTATAAGCATACGAGCAGCAGCGCCGTGCCGATCCCTTTGCCGCGATAGGCTTCATCGACCCCGGTTGGGCCGAAAAAGTCCTTCGCGGTCGCCTCGCAGCAGGCGAAACCGATACATTGGTTCCCGCGCGTGGCAATCCAGCACGAGATCGGACGGTTGCTGTAGGCCACGTCGGTTTCACTCGCCCAACCGTCCCCAAACGTCTCGCGCACCCAGTTGACAACGACGTGCTTTTCCGGCGCGATGCTGCGGCGAATGTCGATCCCTTCGGCGCGCAGCTTCTCGATGAGCGGATTGACTTCGGGCAGGGTGTACAGCTTGACGAGCAAATCAGACATGATCGGCATCCTTGAGGAATCGGGTATCCAGAACAGTTTCACGAGCGGCAGCGCCGTCGCGCTCGACGCGATAGCCTTTGGCGTTGGGGCGCGCGCTGATCACCTGAGCAAGCTGGCCGTCGATGAAATGGCCTGCCGCGCCGTCGTCAAAGGCGACGCCCGCCGGAAGCTCGCCCGACGAAATCATGCGCTGAAACTCCGGGCGGCGCAGCGGCTCGCCGTCGTAATGGGGTGAGCAGCTTCCCCTGAGATAGCCAAGACAGGGCAGCCCGCTCAAGCGACCGGGAATCGAATCGGTGCTGCCTGCCTCATACCAGCAAATCGCGCCCGCGCTCACACCCGCGAGCACCGTGCCGTTGTTGGCAGCGTTATGCAAAATTTGGTCGAGACCCCACTCGCGCCAGAGCGCCAGCATCGATTTGGTGTTGCCGCCGCCAACGTAGATCACGTTTTGCGCCATCAGATAGTCTTCAATGGCGGCGGTGTGCGGGTTAAAGAGCGAGAGGTGCGATGGGATCGCGCCCAGTTCAACGAACAGACGATAGAAGCGCACGATATAGTCGAGGTTTTCGCCGCCCGCCTGCGGCAAAAAGCTGATCTTCGGATGCGCGACGCCGGACTGCTCCAGAATGTAGCGATACATGACGCGCATATCGGCAGCCGCGAAATCGCCGCCGCCCAGTGTGATGATTTGCTGCATGATTCCCCCTAACGTTCGCGTTCTATCCGGTAATAAGCGACGCGCGTTCCATCGGCTTCCACTTCCAGCCGATCAAACTGCATTCCGACCTTTTCAGCGACGTGGATCGAGGCTCCGTTATCAGGATCAATCGTCGCGTAAATCCGTTCCAGCCCTGAGCGGGCAAACACGTAGCCGATCATAGCGCGCACGACCTCGGTCGCGTAGCCTTTGCCCCAGGCCGCGACGCTGAAGACGTAAACCACTTCGTCGAAGTCATTTCCGGGCGCGCGGATCACGCCGCAGTAGCCGACGAATTTACCCGTTGATCGCTCGAACACAGCGGACGTGCCATAGCCGCGCGCCGCATATTTCGCCTGACAAATGCCGATCCAGCGCTCGACCTCCGAGCGGGGCAGCGTGCCGCCATCACCGACGTAGCGCAGCACGCGCGGGTCAGCACAAAGCGCGGCGAAATCGTCCAAATCATCCGGCTGGAAATGGCGCACGCTCAGACGCTCCGTTTCGAACATTTCCATCGCCCACTAGCTCGCTGGCTGCGCTGTCGCCTGAGCGGTCGCCGGGATCGTCGGCATGACGAACTTGACCGTATCGAGGATCGCCTGAAGCTCCTGCGGCGCGCTGCCATCCATCGCGCTAATCGGATCGGTGTAGATATAAAAGACAAAGTTCACGTCGAACTGGCGCAGCCCGGCGAACCAGCCGCGCGTATCGGGAAGCTGCGGACAGCTCACCGCCGCGAACTGCGTCCCAACCGCCTGCAAGCCGCCAACGCTGTAATTGCGGCGCAAATCGGTACCGACGTTGCAGCCCTGCTCGACAATCGCCAGACGGAGCAGGCGCGTGCCGTCCGTCCATACGTCCGGTTCAATCGGGCCGCCGGAAGGCGCGCCAACGACCAGATTCGGGAAGCCCCAGAGCAGCACAATGTAGCCCGTACCGCCCGTAACCGGCCCTTTGTAGAGCGCAAACGGGATCGGGCGGATGCCGTCGATGTCCTGAAGCACCAGCGCGTCGTAGCCTTCCGCCCAACCGGACGGCAGATCGATGGTCAGCGGCGGCTTGATGTGATCGTGTTCGAGCGGATCGAAGGTGTACAGATCGGTCGCTTCAGCGGTCGCCTGAGCGGTCGCGGAGGTCTGTGTCGCCAGATCGTCGTTGGCCTTCTTCAAGACCTGATTGATGGTGAAGTTCAGGCTGTCGGCGTCGGTCAGCGAGGGGCTGTCGCCGACGACGACGTAAGGCGTGCTGGTGAAGTTCGGCTCGTTGCTCGCCGCCGTCGTCGCATCCTGAAGGATCACGTCGGGGCCGTCGCTGTTGAGGCACTCGGTAAACTTCCCCTGATCAATGCCGACCGCCTGCGCTTCCGCCAGCAGGTGATCGCTCGACAGCGCGTCCGCGCCGTCCTGTGTCTGCCCCGCGAACACCTGATCGCTGAACTGCCAGAATAAGGTTTGCTCGCCCGCGCAGATCGCCGCGCGCGCCGCCGCGCGCCCACCGGAGAGGCTGCCGTTCCCGAACAGCGGGATAAAGACGACACGAACTTCGCCATTGCGCACGCGCTGGAGCAGCTTATCGAACGTCTGCGCCCAGAACTGCCCCGACGCGGGATCGTCATAGGCGGCATAAAGCTTGACATCGACGAGCGCGCTCGGATAACCGAGTTCCGGGAAGCCTTGCAGCGATTGATCCTGCGGCAGATTGGCGTAGCGGTCGCCGGATTGGGCATAAAGCGGCGCGATGGTCAGCAAAAATATCAGCAGAATAAATAAGGGTAGGGGCGCAGGGCGGTGCGCCCCGAATTGGCGCAAATTCCGAATCGTCATCAAAATTCGCCTTCTATTTCCTATTCACCAGTTCAATTCTACCTGACGATGCCAGAAGCGCAGGATCAAGCTGCCGCCCGGCGCGGCTGCGATCAGCCGATAGAGCAAATCCCAGTCGTCGTCCGCCAGCACGCGCCCGATCAGCAGGCCGCCGCCGAACACCAGCGCGCCGCCGATCATGCCCACCAGCGGGTGAATCCTGCCGAGCAGCAGCATCACGCCCACGCTGATCAGGGCAAGTACGGCGAGGCGCAGCAGGCGCGGCAGGAACAGGCGCAGATCGAGCCGGAAATCGAGCGCGAGAATCAGCAGCAGCACGATTTCCGCGCCGACTGTTGCTACCGCCGCGCCGATCACGCCGATGCGCGGCAGCAGAAACAAGCCCAGCGCCAGCTTGATCACCAGCACGCCGATCTGCATCGTCACCAGATAGCGCTGGCGGTTCTCGACGTAGAGCGCCTGCTCAAAGACGTTGTTGATCATCGTTACGACCGAATACCAGATCAGCACGCGCAGGATCACGGCAGTCGCGCTGTAAGCCGCGCCGAACAGCGGCACGAAAATATTGGCCGAGAACACGCTGATCACCAGTCCAATCGGCAGGCCGATCAGCAGCGTGAAGAAGGCCAGCTTTTCGGTGATGAAGCGGAAAAGCGTGTTCTGCCCATCGCCGCGATATACCCGCGCCATCAGCGGATAAACCGCGATCAGCACCGTCGTGTTGAGCACATCGACCACCCCGGTGATGATCACCAGCGCGGCGTTCAGATGCCCGGTATCGGTGTCGGTGAGCAGCCCGGTCGTCAGCAGCTTGTCGATCTGCACGTAGGTCATAGCGATGAAGGCCGAGAGCGCCAGCGGTGCGCTGTTGATCAGCAGCGGGCGCGCGATTGTCCAATCGATGGGAAAGTAGGGACGCACGCCCGTGCGCCGCAGCAGCATCCACAAGGCAGTCGAACGCCCGATCCCGGTCAGAATCGTCACGACGTAAACGCCGAGCAGCCCGAAGCCCAGCCACAGCGCCAGCCCCGCCAGCGCGATGCGGATCACGATCTGCGCCACATCGACCGCCGAGGTCGTGACCATCCGTTCCTGCGCGAGCAGTTGGTCATAACAGATGTTGCCGAGCATGTCGATGAACAAACTCAGCCCGGCGACGGCGACAAAGCCGCGAATCGTGTTTTCGTAGCCAAGCGCGCCGACGTTGATGCCGATGTAAGCGATCAGGCCGAGAACTGTCTCAATGACGAGCACCGCCGCGAGGTAGCGCCCGGCCAAAGCACGCTGCCGCGCCACGTCACGGATGACGATCAGGCTCATGCTGAACGAAGTCAGGGTCGCGCCGATGGCGAAAAGCGCGCCAACCGCGCCGTAAATGCCAAACACAGCAGCGCCGAGCGCGTGCGTCAGGATCAACTGCCAGCCGAGCTGGATCGCGCTGCTGGCGATACGGGCGGCGGCAATCGCCCCGGCATTACGGGCAGCGCGGCGCGCTTCGGCGGCGGAAAGTGTCTCTGAGGTCGTGTCTGTAGTCATGGAACAAATATAACCGTAGGCACCGTTAGTCCGCCAAGAGCGCCTAGTCCACCTTGTTCGCCTGGTCTGTCTAGCGGACGCGATCAAGCGCGTCCCGACGCGAAACGCTGGCTATGGATCGGCTAAAGCCGATCCATAGCTCAACCAATCCATTCCGCGAAATCATGCGAACTTTAGGCAGCATATCCATCTGCACAGAGGATTAACCGCATGAACCAGACCTACGCACAGCAGCTTGCCCAACTCGATTTCTATGCTCTCTGGTCAGCGCTGCCTACCCTGACGGACTCGGTTGATCCGTTCGAGTATCGCGGACGCATGGCGGTCTACAAAACGCTGATCGAGGGGATGAACGGGCGCGGCGTTTTTGGCGCGGAAAACGAGCTGAACGTCTTTTGGGGCTACGTCTTTCAACTGGACTGGCAGCGTTACTCCGGTCGCCTGACGCTCGCCAGCACGCCGCCCGATCACATCGATCCCAACAGCATGTGGGGCTACGGCAATTACACCCTGAGCGTAATTCCGTACATGGCAGCGGCGCAGTTGGGGATCGTCCCGGCGCTTGAATTTCTGCCGCCAGCCGCGAGCTTGATCAGCTATCCGGGCGGCAAGGGCAGCGCTTACACCATTCCACCGATCTTCGACGAAGCGCTGCGCGTCTGGCGCGAATTCTTCCAGTTCGTGCAGACGTTTGAGCCGGGTAAGGACATCGAGCCGATCCGCCGCTTGCAGTGGCAGGCGCATCATCGCAGCCTCGACGCGGCAGAAGCAGGCGTGCGAGCGTTGGGAGCGGCTTACTCGACGCCAAGCGAAACCGATTTCCTGCTCGGCTGGATTCGCATGGTCGATTTCCTCGGATCGGCGGCGTGGCGCACCGACTTAATCTACATGCTCGAAAACGGCGTCGGCACGCTGCCCGAACGGATGCTCACGGCAAGCGACGTTCCGGGCGCAATCGCGGACATGGACTCGCGCGTCAATAATAACATCAGGAACATCATTGGCCTGACGAAGCAATCGAAGCTGCGTTTCGACATTAATCTGTATCTATGGAAACGAGCGATGCGCACCCGGCAGGCGCGCGACGAGGTGCTGCCTATGCTCGACGCCAGCTTCAACCCATCGCCGGAGAACGTCAACGAGCGGCGCAAGCTGCTGCGCTACATGATCGCGCTCTGATAGACCTGCTCTAGCTGCTCGGCGACTGATTCCCACGTGAAGCGGTCGTGGACGAGGCGACGCGCGGCCAAGCGCATCGCTTCACGCCGAACCACATCGTTCAATAGATCATCGAGCGCCTGCGCCAGCGGCTCGACCTGCGGCTCGACGATCACGCCCGCGCCGTACTGCGCGACTTCGGGCAGGTTGCAGCCCGGCGACAAAATCGCGGGCAGACCTGCCGCCAGCGCTTCGAGCGCTGCCATCGACAAGCCTTCGCCGGTCGCGGGCAGGCAGAATAGATCGGCGGCGGCCAGCGCCCCTAAGCGATCTTCGCCTTCAAGATAGCCCGTGACGATCATGCGCTCATCCAGCAGCGGCTTGATCGCGGACAGCATCCCCTCATCCGGCCCGGCGATCACTAAGCGCGCCGCACGCGATTTGATCCGCTGGAAGGCTTTGACCAGTACGTCGATGCCTTTGCGCTGCTGCAAGCGCCCCATGAACAGGCAGACCGGCGCATCACCGAGGCCGTAGCGCACGCGAAACGGCAGCGGATCGGGCAGCGGATCGAGCGCGACGCCGTTGGGGATGACGCTCACGCGCGGCGGCTTCAGCCCAAACGACTGCCACGCGGCGCGCACGTCGTCGGCTTCCTGCGCCGTCAGCGCGATCACGGCGCTTAGTCGCTTTCCAACTCCCGGCGAATAGAGCCGATCCCAGCCCGTTTTGAGCGCGCTGCGCCCCGTTGTGAGTGTGAGCGTGCCATGCGGCGACATGACCATGCGCACGTCGAGGCGCTCGGCAACAGGCGTGACGATCAGATTCTCGGCGGTGCGGAACTCGTGAACGTGCAGGATGTCGGCATTTTTGAGCAAATCCGCCGCGATCTCGCCCATGCCGAGCGGCGTCGAGAGGTTGAAGCGCCCGCGCAGCAGCAGTGAGGCGTTGCGCACACGGACGACGCGCACGCTATCGAGCGTTTCATAGGGCGAGCCACCTCGCCGCCGCTGATCGAGCGCGTCAGTCGTCAGCACGGTCACGTGATGCCCGCGCGCAGCCAGCGAGCGCGCCATCCCCTCGACGGCGCGGGTCACGCCGCCAAAAGCATAGGCGGGAGCATAATAGGGTGTCAGGTGAAGGATATTCAAAACAATCGTTCAGTCGGAGGAAAGCCCTCTGTTGTCACAGTCAATTTATACGATCAATCTCACGCGAGCCGCTTGAAGTAGATGACCTGATCGAGGCTCGCGCCCGCCAGCGTTTTCAGCCCCAGCGCCGATCCCCCATTGACCATTTCCCAGCCTTCGTCGCCCAACTGCGCGATTACCGTCGCCCAGTGAAGATTGTTCTCAACCTCATGCTCCCCGGTGGGCGAAAACTGAATCAGCACGGTCGCTTCGGCTGCCGCCCCATCGTCACCCGGATCATGTTCCATGATTCCCAGCGCGCAGTATTCCCAGCGCTGACGGACTCCCTCGGCGGCTGGCTCGTGAAACGGCATCTGCGTCACCGGCTCCGCCGCGCGATGCGTCGCAATCATCGTCATTGGCTCCGGTTCCCGCTCCGGCGGGATGCGATCCGCGATCCGTTTCAGCCAGCGCTGGGCCGTATGGCTGTCGGGCATCGTCTCCAGAATCGCTTTGGCCTGTCGATAATCTCCGGCTTCGATGTACGCCCGCGCAGTATGCAGTTTGCCTTCAGCCATCGATTTATCCCCCTGTTCGCGTGCCGCCATTGTCGATCTCTATTATGGCGCGACCAAGCGCTGCCCGATCCTTTAAGTCGGCGGCAGATAAGCCTGCGCGTTGAACACGGCTTCGATCTGCTCCGGCTGGGCCGGGTCAGCATAATGCTCGGCGATGTAGGCGCGCACCGCTGCCGCGCCGCGCGCGATCTGCTCGTCGGTCATGCGCCACGTGCTCGAAAAATAGCGCCCTTCCATGCTGTTGAGGAAATCCTGCGGCGAACGCTCGGTCATAAACGTGTGCTTCTGAAAGGGAGCCAGCGGACGCCAGCCGACATCGACCAGAAACGTCCCGCGCCGCTGATTGGGGATTGCGCCGGAAACTTCACGGTCTTCGTCGTGCGTAGCCTCGTTCCAGACCGATTGCAGCTTGTCGAGCACCAATCGCCCATTCCAGCCGTGAATCAGCGGCGCGCCGGGCTTGAGCACGCGCGTAATCTCGGCCAGCACGTCGCGCCAACCGGGGATCAGGTGAAAGACGTGAACGGCGATCACGCCGTCAAACTGGGCATCGTCGAAGGGCAGCTTCGTCGCGTCGCCTTCGACCAGATAGATCGGCTCGGTGGTGTGCTTGGCGCGCAGGCGCTCCATCATCGGACGCGCCAGATCAATGCCGATATAGGCGCGCACATGCTCGGAAACGGGCAGCGCGATCCGTCCCGTGCCGACGCCGATTTCCAGCACGCGGCTGGCAGCGTTCAGGCCGCCCGTCCGCACCATCAGCGCGCCGATCTCCTTCTCAACGCCGGGCGGAAAGCCGCGCGTATTGTCGTAGTAATCGGCGGCACGGTCGAACGCGACGGACTCAGTAGCCATGACTCATTTCCTCATTCAATGGACGAACAGCGGCTCTCAGCTTATCCAATCGCGCGGCAGCGTGCCATAGCCGATGGTTAATCGGAAATGGTTATGATTCGCTTGATGCAGCGATCTTCTGGCGAATGTCATTCATGTGATCGGCTTCGTGCTGGCAAATTTCCTCGACCAGATCACGGGCGATGCCGCGCTTGCCCGACGGCATGGTCATCTCCGTCGAGAGTTCATCCTCGCTCATCGAGTTGACGATGATGTTCAGCCACTTGAGCGTCGCGTCCCAGTCGCTCATGATGTAATCCATCGTCTCGTCCATGCGCGCGGTCGCGGCATAGGCATTGAAATTGTCTACGCTGTCGAAGCTGGGGATGCGGTACTCGGTTCCGCGCCGCAATGCGTGAAACGAGCGCAGCGTCTCCGCGTCCCAGGTGGCGACGTGCGCCACAATATCCTTGACGCGCCAGCCCGTTTCTTCGTAAATCACCTGAAACGGATCAGCCGCGCGCAGCAGATCGAGCGTCTCCTGATGTGTATCCTTCAGGCAGCGGAGCAGTTCAGCTTTGGTCATCCTTGAACCTCGACTTTGTAGGTCAGGCGATAATGCGCGCCGGAGCGCCGAAATACGACCGAGATATTGCCGCCGCCCGCCTGCGCTGCATCAATCGGCGTTTCACCGAGCAAATCGTCGCGGGTGAGCGCGTCGGCGTCCCACAATTGCAGTACCGATCTGCCGTCTTCGTTCGGAAAAGCAAAATCTTCCGGTCGAAACGAGTCCATTGCCAGCCAGCCCGCGTGAGTCAGTTTGCGCCCCTGCGCGAAATCGTACTCTCTGACCTGCGCGGCGCGGATCAGCGCATGGCTCATCTTATCCGGGCGCGCTTCCCATATTTTTGCAGCGTTGAGCTTGATGTAAATCTCGTCGCCGTCCAATTCCTCCGCCGTAAAACAATCCAGCGCGATCAGCCTGATAGTATACATCGCTGCTTCCCTCCTCAGATTACTCCATTTCGACGAGCCGCTGCCCGCGATCCACCACGTCGCCCGCCTTGACTAACAGCCGCCTGATGCGGCCATCCGCAGGCGCGGCGACGCGGATTTCCATCTTCATCGCTTCCAGCACGAGCAGCGTTTGCCCCTTCTGCACGCTCTCGCCCGGTTGAACGTTCAGGCTGCGTACCTGCCCCGGCATCTGCGCGGTGAGATCGGCGCTGCCGCCCGCCGCTCGACGGCGTGTCTCCGGCACGGTGAGCGTAAAGGTCTCGCCCCCCGCGCTGACCCAGCGCTCGCCGCCGCGCGCAGCAGCGTACACTCTGATCTGCTGACCGTCCAGCACAATCAGCCAACCGCCATCGACTGCTTGCGCCGCCACCGTCAGCACACGATCTCCGATGGTCGCGCGAAATGTCCCCGCGCCGAGCGGCTGAAGGCTGATCGTGTAGGTCGTGCCGCCGGACTGATAGATCATCCTGCCGCTGCCTCGCAGGTCGGCAGGTCGGGGAATAACTTCCCGGCATACTCGGCCTGCTGCGCCGGTTTATCCGTTGGAAAAACCAGCAGGAAGCCTTCCACGCGCGTCGGCGAGACTTTACGCACCCAGTAATCGGCGTGATAGTCGAGATTGTGCGCGGTCACGTCGAACTCGTGCAGATTGATCCCGTTTGCTTCGCATTGCGCCGTCTGGGTATAGCTCTGATAGTTGGAGAAAATCGTCGCAAACCCCTGGGGGCTGTAATACGACTCGATCTGCGCCTGTGTAACGCCGCAGTCGAATTGCAGATAGTCGAGGTAGGCCAGCCCGTTGAGCGAGTTATTCACCCACGTTACCGTCCGCTGGCTCGACGCGCTGTCGATGGTCTGCGTCCAATACTTCGAGGCGAAGGTATCGCCAACCAGTGCCAGCATATCGTTGATGTCCTGATCGGTGGACGGCGCGGCGCACGAGATCGCCTGCGTCGGCACGATTGCGCCCGGAGTCGGCTCGACCGTCAGAAGCTGCGGAAGTTCGCCGAGCTGACTCTGTTCCAGCCGGACGCCAAAAAACCCGGCGAAAATGAAGAATGCTAAGGCGATCAATGCGCACATACGTTACCTCGCTGCTCCAATACGGAAATGGTCGGCGCGCGCCCAGGGATCGGCGCTCGGCTCGGCAGTCGCTTTCGCGCTGCCGATTTGTTCTTGCAGCAAAAGTTCTTCCAACGCTGCCGCGATCAGCGCCGCGTCGGTCAGCAGCGGCTCCGGCGAAATCAGTTCGTCGAAATGCCGCTCGATGAAACTCGTATCGACCTTGCCCGCTGCGAAGGCCGGATGGTTGATCAACGCGCGCAAAAAGCTCAGATTGGTGGTCGTGCCGAGGATCACCGTATCGCGCAGCGCGGCATCCATTCGCTGGATCGCCGCCGCCCGCGTCCGCTCGTAGACGATAATCTTGGCGATCATCGGATCATAGTGGATCGTGATACGGTCGCCGGACTGCACGCCCGAATCGACGCGCACGCCGACGCCTTCGGGCGGGTGAAACCGCAGCAAATCGCCGACGGCGGGCAAAAAGCCGCTGCGCGGGTCTTCGGCGTAGAGGCGGCACTCGATGGCATGGCCGCGCTGCGTCAAATCGCTTTGGGCGAAGGGCAGCGGCTCGCCTGCGGCGATGGCAAATTGCAGCTTGACCAGATCAAGCCCGGTGACGAACTCGGTCACGGGATGCTCGACCTGCAAGCGCGTGTTCATCTCCAGAAAGTAGAATTCACCGTGCGGCTCATCGCCTGGGGTGACGATGAACTCGACCGTTCCGGCATTGACGTAGCCGACCGCCTGCGCCGCCGCGACTCCTGCCGCGCCCATCTTCGCCCGTGTCTCATCATCCAGCAGAGGCGAGGGCGATTCCTCGATCACCTTCTGATGGCGCCGCTGGGCGCTGCATTCACGCTCGAACAGGTGAACGGTGTGCCCGTGCTGATCGGCGAGTACCTGAATTTCGACGTGCCGCGCCCGCTCGACGTAGCGCTCCAGAAACAGGCGCGGATCGCCGAAGGCGTGCTGGGCTTCGCTGCGCGCCGAGTCGAGCGCGTCGGGCAGATCAGCGGCGCGGCTGACGATGCGAATCCCTTTACCGCCGCCGCCGCCCGCCGCCTTGACCATGATCGGGTAGCCGATGCGCTCGGCAGCGTCATAAAAACCATTTTCGTCGTCCTGATAGCCGGGCACGAGCGGAACGCCCGCCGCTTCCATCAGCGCGCGCGCCTCGGTTTTGATGCCCATGCGCCGAATCGCATCGGGCGGGGGGCCAATCCAAATTAGCCCCGCGTCGATCACCCTTTGCGCGAAGGTTTCGTTTTCCGAGAGGAAGCCGTAACCGGGATGCACACAATCGCAACCCGCCTGCCGCGCGATCTCGATCAGCGCCGCGCCGTTCAGATAGCCATCGCTCGCGTCGATCAAATAGGCTTGATCGGCCAGCTTGACGTGGCGGGCGTTCACGTCGATCTCGCTGTAGACGGCGACGGGACGGATGTCCAGTTCGCGGCAGGCGCGGATAATGCGGACGGCGATCTCGCCGCGATTGGCGATCAGGCACTTGCTCAGGTTCATGGCAGCCCATACGCCCGAAATAAAAAACGGAACATTCCTCTATTATGCACCGTTTTCAGGCAGTTTGCTGCTTATCCGTCTGGATGCGCCGCCGCACGACGCTTAACGCCTCATCCAGCGTGTAGTAGATCGAGAGGGTGACGCCGCCGAACTTGCGCTCGCGCATCAGCTTTTGAAACAGGCGCAGCAGGACGTGTGTCCCAACCAGTACGACGTAGCTCTCGTGATGAACGAGTGTTCCGCGCGCCCCGGTACTCTGGTGCGCGATGATGCGCAGCAGTTCAGCCAGATCCGTCGTGGCCCTGGTCACGTCGATGATGCCGTAGATCATGTCTGGGGTCGCGTCCATGATCTCGACGACCTGCGCCGTCACTTCCTCGGTGATCTGAAGCGTTACGTAACCTTCGTAGGTCACGATCAGGATCGGCTCGCCGTCGAGTATGTGCAGAGTTGCGGTCATCAAGCGCTGTGCCTGCAATAGAAACCAGAATATCCGTATTATGCCGCGTTTTCGTCTAGGGCGCTTCGTCTTGCGGGCTGTCTCCGCGAGCGATACGACGCACAGCGGTCAGCGCTGCTTCAAGGTCAGCAAAAATCGGAATATCGAGGCCGCCAAACTGAGGCTGGCGCATCCCATCCGTATACGCGTGTGTGACATGGGTGCTGCCGACCAGAAACACACGCCCCGGCGCGTTGGTCGCAGTGCCGGGTGTGCCTCGGCTTTGGTGAGCGATCATGTCGATGATCTGAGCGAAATCTGACCAGGTGGCACGCAGGTCGATGATCCAGTAGAGAGGATCGCCGGATTCACGCTGCATCTCGACGGCCTGCGGCATGAATTCGCCCAATTCCTGCGCGCCAAACGATCCCGTGAAGGTCACGACGACAATCGGTTCTCCTTCAAGCTGCTGGATTGCGTGCGTCATCAGTTCTGCATCCCGCATTCGGCGACGTGATCATCAGGGGATAGAACGATCTACAGGCTGGGCGGTTTCGGAACATCTTCCGGGCGCACGTAATCTTCCGGCTCATCCCGGTCAGCGTAAACGCCGCCCGTCATGTACGACGTGCCGATCCACAGCGCGCGCGAATGGCGGTAGAACACGGCGATAAAGACGATATTGAAGATCACCCAGAAAGCCAGATGCGGAATCCAGGGCGGGTGAAAGAGCGCGTTGACGAGGAAGAAGCCGCCAATCGTCAGCAGCTCGGCAATCGACAGGTTGATGTACATCCCGCCGACCGACTCGCCCGATTCGCGCTCGAAGCGCACGCCGCAGTAGGGGCAAACCTCATTCATTTTGAACAGCCCGGTGAAGATTTTGCCCTGCTCGCAGTTGGGGCAGCGCAGGCGAAAGACTGTCCACCAGATATGCAGACGACGCTTGAAGGTGAGATCAGCGGGTTGTTTCATTTAGCGCCGCCGCCAGAGGGTATAAAAGGTCAGCATGGTGGTTGGCAGCCAGATCGCGTTACCGGGCAGCGAGGGCGCGACTTCCGGCGTGTACGAAAACGGAATTGGGATGAAGATTAGCACAAAGACGATCAACCCAAAGACAGCAATCGCTTTGCGGCGGTTGTCCATCGGCGTGATCATGTCGAGCGGCGCGGCATAGATACGCCCGAACAGGAACAGCAGGATCAGCCAGAACAGCCACTCGGCGCTGCCCGTGAGAACGAGCAGCAGCATCACCACCAGCAGCGGGTAGAACAGAATGCGGGCGCGGTCGCCGATCAGCGAATAGAGGATGTGACCACCGTCGAGTTGCCCAATCGGGATCAGGTTGAGCGAGGTGACGAGCAGCCCTGTCCAGCCCGCCCACGCCAGTTGATTGACGTAGACATCCTGCGCGCCGTTGGGCAGGAAATGACCAAAGACGATGATCTTGGCGAAGGCGTAGAGCAGCGAATTACCCTCGACCATGCTCCCCGGCTGAATCGGCCCGACCAGCGAGGTTTTCAGGCCGATCAGCAAAATCGGTATGGCGAAGATCAGCCCGGTCAGCGGGCCAGCCGCGCCTACGTCGAGCAGGACTTTGCGATTGCGCATCGGCTCGCGCAGTTGAATGAACGCGCCGAACGTCCCGATCAGGCTGATGAACGGCGCGGGGATGAAATAGGGCAGCGTCACGGCCAGCTTGTGGTGCCGCGCCGCGAAATAGTGCCCTAGCTCGTGCGAGCCGAGGATCAGCAGGATGGCAATCGTATAGGGCAGGCCGCGCCACAGGTTCAGGATCAGATGATCGATATACGGCTGTGCGACGGCCTGGCTACCGTTGGCGATTTCATCAATTGCCAAATCGGTGCCGACCAGCAGCACGCTGAAGATCGTAATCACGAACAGCAGGGCATTCGGCCACCAGGGACGCGGTTTCGGCTTGCTGCGCCCCGCGACGACAAAGACGACGTGCTTGCCGTTGATCTCGCGGAAGAGCGGCACGTAGCCGCCCGGTTCGAGCAGCCGGTCGAGTTGATCGTAGGCCGCCTCCGAGTCGAGCAGCAATCGCCCCTCGAACGTCGCCACCAGACGCGCATCCTGCCCGATCAGCAGCAGGCTTTCGCGCGGCAGCTTGTTCTCGTCCTCGAACGTTTCGCGCTCGATGGACAGCACGCCCATCACCTGTTCGCGGAGTTCGCTGTGCTGCGCGTCCTCCGGCGTATAGCGCACCGCAGACCGCAGCGCGGGGCGATCTTCGATGGAAGAAGCGGTTTCATTGAGCATTGCGTTAAATCCTGTTCAGTTTCTTCCCATCATTCAATGTCGAAAATATCCTTCACTGCAAGCGTAAAGCCGGGCAATACGTCGCCGCCATCGAATGTATCATTCTCATTCAGAATTTCCACGTCATCAGCCGTAATGACTTCGATCAGGCGCTTTTGGGGGAGTATCAGCAAGACCATCCGCGAGCCATGCAGAAGATATTGATCGGCTTTGGCGAGCAGCTTCTTGAGCGAGTCGTCGGGGGACTGAATCTCAATCGCGAGATCAGGCATCTGCGGAACAGCCCCCTCATCAACAGGCGGAAGGATTCGTTCCCTGCTGGTAAAGGCAACGTCAGGGAGAAGATCGTTGTGTTCATCGCCCTGCGCCTGATGACGCACTTCCGTTGTAACTCGTCCAAGTTTGTTTGGTCTGCTGAAGCTTATCAATAGGTGCGCAAGCTCGGCCTGAATCATCCCATGTTTTTCGGTCGGCATTTTCTCGAAGATTTCCCCATTGATGAGTTCAAACAGCCGATCCTGATTTTCCGGCTGGGCGATAAATGCCTCAAACTCGGCGGTTGTATAAAGCTTCTTCTGGACAACCATAGCAAACCCAGTCTACTTATCTACCAATCGATGCAACTGCGCGTATTGCAGCAGAATGATCGTCTTGCCGTCGATAATCTCGCCGCGCTCGATCATGCGCAGCGCTTCGTCGAGCGTGACTTCGAGCACGTCGATGTCCTCACCGTCATCGACCAGCCCGCCGCCCGCGCTGATCTGCGCCTTGCGATCATACTCCGCGACGAAGAAGAACAGCTTCTCGGTAACCGAGCCGGGACTCATGAACACTTCCATCACCTTGCGCGGCTCGCGGATGCGGTAGCCGAGTTCTTCCTCGGTCTCGCGGCGGATCGCTTCGGCGGGATCGCGCTGATCGAGCAGCCCGGCGCAGGCTTCGATCAGCGGCTCAGGATGCCCATTCACGAAGGCCGGATAGCGAAACTGGCGCGTCAGCAGCACGGTCTGGGTAGCGCGATTGTAGAGCAGAATCGCCGCGCCATTGCCGCGATCATAGGTTTCGCGGATCAGCGTTTGCCATGAGCCATCGCTGCGCTGATAGTCGAGCGTGGTTTTCTTCAGGATCGCCCAGTTATCCGAGAGCAACTCCTCCTGAACGACCCGCACACGTTCGCGTAGATTTTGATCGTTACTCTGCATCCCATTCCTTAATCGAAGTCGAAGATGTCCCGCACGGGCAGGCTAAAACCGGGCAGCAGGTTCCCGCCGTCCAGCACGCCGTCTTTCCTGAGCAGGCGAACCTTGTTCTGCGTACACACGGCGATGCTGCACGCGGCTGGATGTGCCAGCCAGACCAGCGCTGCCCCATACGCCAGATAATATTGCACCTTCGCCTGAAAATCCTCGGCACACGCCCCACGTGCCGGAACTTCAATCACCAGATCAGGGATTTGCGGCACCGCTCCCTTTGAGACAACGGGCTGCAAGCGTTCCTTGCGCGTCAACGCGATGTCCGGCAGTAGATCGTTGTACTCGTCGTTGGGCGCGTGACGATAGGTGTCGAGGACGATGCGCCCTAAGCCGCGTTTGATCACGAACCTGCCGACGTACAGGGCAAAATTCGCCACGATCAACTCGTTTTCTTCGCTGCGGACGCGCTCGACAATCGCGCCGTCGATCAGTTCAAAGCGCCGTTCCCGATTGTCCGGATGCTTGAGGAACTGTTCAAATTCGGCAATCGTGCAGCGATGCCCTACTTCCGAGATCACAGGCATAGTCCAGTAAATGTCCAACTCGCAGCTTGCTTTAGACTCAGCACTATCTCACTTCGACGGCGGCGTGATGATCTCCCAGGCGTTGCCCTGCGGATCAAGCTGAAGCACGGTACCATCGGAACTGCTCAGGTAAAGCGTGAGCGCTCCGGTTCCGCTGCCGCTGCCAGTCGCATTGGCAACAGGCGCGGACTGGCTGAAGCCGCTGAAGCTCGCTTCGGGATTGGTCG
>DASZXN010000176.1:0-29319 GCA_035545875.1 Phototrophicaceae bacterium | reverse complement strand
AGCCATTTCAGACAGTCGTTTCAGCGCGGCAATCACGTCGAAGTATTCGATATTGTCAACCGCATGACCGGAGATGCGTTCATACTCGCTCAGGATCATGGGACGCAGTTCGGGATACCCCATTGTGGCGATTAGGAGCAGCGTCCAGGCGAGATCGATACGGTAATCACCGAGGGCGAAGCCGCTCCAATCGATGACATAGAGTTGATCGTCAGGCGTGAGCAGGACGTTATTCGGATGAAAATCGCCATGCAGCGGCGAAATCCATTCCGTCCGGTTCACTTTATGAGCACCCAGCCAGTCAAAAATGGGGATCGCCCACGTCTGCCCTCGATCTTCGACCATCGGTTTGCGCCATACGCTGATCGTGATTGGCGTGTAAATCGACGGTCGGTAATGAACAAAATTGATCAGATCAGGCCGGAAATCTCTGAGCCGATGCAGATCGACCACCAGTTGAACGAAGCGCGTCAGGAGTTCAGGCTGGCGAGCGCTGTCGGCGCGCATGATGTCACCAAGCGGTTTGCCATTAATCCTGCGCATGATCAGAAAAGGCTTGCCGAGGCGTTCTGCTGTTTCATCCCAGCGCATTTTCAGAGGAACAGGGTACTGATAGGCCATCATGAGACTAAAGGCTTGCTCTTCGCGTTCACATTTATCAGCGGCGCTTGCGCCGGGATACATGCGCAGAATCGCAGATTCGACCTGATGGCGCAGCCGGATCGTGAACGAATAGACTTCCGTTTCCCAGCCATCGGTAATCTGGGCAAAATCACGAATCTCGAATTCAGGATCGGTAGTTTCGCGATAATACCGCTCAAGCCGATCACGCAAGGGCGCAGCACGTTGCACCCCTACGGGAACATCCTCACTCACCGAATGGCTCCATGCGGTAGAATCGCGTGAACGCCGACCACCCCATTGACGATCTGCGTCACGTGCAAATCGACGGTCAGGCTGGCGAGCGCAATCGCGTCGAGGCGTTCGAGCTGGTACTGCTGCTGCTGCATCAGCGCGAACATCGCTTCGAGCGCCTGATAGGTCGCGTCGTCCAAAGTCGCGCCGAAGCCCATCGTCAGCCAGCCCGTTTGCGTGTGCGCGTGCGGCACGCTGATCGGGAAGTCGTCGCGCAGATCGAAGGTCAGATCGACGCGATCCATGCCGCACTCAATCGCCGTGATGCTGACCTCGCCATCGCCCTGCACGCCGTGACCGTCCCCCGTCGAGAACAGCGCGCCTTCGACCGAGATCGGCAGGTAAAGCGTCGTTCCGGCGATCAACTCCTTGCAATCGAGGTTGCCGCCCCAGACGCGCGGGGGCGAGGTCGGATGCCGTCCTGCTTCGGGCGGCGGCAGTCCCATCACGCCCATGAATGGGCGCAGCGCGACGGTATGACCATGCTGATTGACGGCGGTCATGGTCTCGGTGTTCATCGTCCAGGTGTGAATGATGCCGCGATCCTCAACGCCATAGCGCGCATTGACGGCGTTTTTCCAGCCGCCCGCGAGCGTATTGCCCCACGTCGATGGGATGACCGCGTTGATGCGCACGGCGAGCGTCATGCCCGCTTTCGCGCCGCGAATCGCAATCGGGCCAACCAGCGCATGTCCGCGACCTTTCTCGTCGCCATAACTGGGGTGACGCGGAACCGCATTGTAATCGCCGCCAGTATATGGCTCGATTCGCCAGCCTGCTTCAAGCGTCTTGTAGATCACCGAGTCGCCGGGATCAATCGTCAGGATTGGCGCGAGGTCAGGCGAGAAATAGCCGTGCAGCGTGTCGGCACTGGGTTCGAGATGATAGGTTGCCATACAGTCCTTATGGGTGTGTCGTAGGGGCACGATATATCGTGCCCCTACAAGCGAAATTTGCGTTGTTGTGTAGGGGCGAGGCACGCCTCGCCCCTACAGGTTCCAATGGACGGGCTAGTATTGAATATCGACCTGCCGACCACTGGCGGCGGAGGCGAGAATCGCGTCACAGATCACAGCATTTTTATAGCCATCGACGAAAGTCGCGCCCAGCGGATCAACCGGATCGCCGTCGATGATGGCGGTGAAGAAGTGGTTGAACTCGTGAACAAAGGAATGCTCGTAGCCGATGATGTGTCCCTGCGGCCACCAGTTTTCGTAGTAGGGATGATATGATTCGGTCACCGAGACGGTGTGGAAGCCGCGTGTATCGCGCGGTTCCTCGTGCGCCCAGTAGACTTCGAGTTCGTTCATACGCTCCATGTTGAAGCGGATCGAGCCGTTCTCGCCGTTGATTTCGAGGACTTCGTAATTTTTGCGCCCGGCGGCGAAGCGCGAGGCTTCGAGCGTGCCCATTGCGCCGTTCTCGAACTCGATCAGCGCAGTAAAAGCGTCATCGACATCGACTTCGCCGCGCCCCGAACCCTCCGCCAGCGGGCGCTCCTTGATGAAGGTCTTGGTCATCGCCATCGTGCGAGTCGGCTCGCCGACGAGGAAGCGCGCGAGGTCGATGATGTGCGCGCCGAGATCGCCGAGCGCGCCGCTGCCCGCGATATTCCTGTCGAGCCGCCAGACCCGCTCGAAGTTGGGATCCATGATCCATTCTTGCAGGTAGACGGCGCGGAAGTGATAGATGCGACCGAGCTTGCCGCTGGCGATCAGGTTGCGCGCCAGCACAATCGCGGGAACGAAGCGGTAATTGTGCGCGACCATGTGCTTGACGCCCGCTTTCTCGACGGCATCGAGCATCGCTTTGGCTTCTTCGGCGGTGCGACCGAGCGGTTTCTCGCAGAAGATATGCTTCCCGGCCTGCGCCGCCTCAATGCACGGCTCGGCGTGAACGTCATTCGGGCCGCCGTTGTCGAACACGTCCACGTCGGGGTCAGCGACCAGATCGTGCCAGTCGGTGTAGTATTTTTCGTAGCCGTAGCGCTTGGCGGCCTCGGCGGTCGCTTCGGCGTTGCGTCCCGCGATGGCGACCAGGCGCGGGATGGCGATGGGCGGATACATCATGTAGGGCAGCTTCTTGAGCGCGTTGGAGTGCGCCTTGCCCATGAAGGCATAGCCGAGCATCCCGATGCCAATCGTGGGCGCTTCTTTTTCGGCCTTGCGCCCCGCCATTGAGATAAAGCCAACTTCGTCAGGCATGAGGAGTTCCTTTCGGAGAAAAGCTGACGGCGAGTAGCGGTCAGTTAAAGACGAAAGACGAAAACGGTCAAAATAAGCACTCTACTTGGGTGGTGGGGGCGCAGCACGCTGCGCCCCTACAAAGCGATCCGCACGCAGCGGTTTCGCTGGCCGCTGACCGCTAACGGCTAATCGCTGCTTTTCTATTCTTTGCTCGCAAAGGCCGCGTCGAAGGCCACGTTCGAAGGCGCGAAATCCGTCTTACGGACGAACGCGGCAGATTCGGTCGCGCCGTGTTCCCGATCCATGCCCGAATCTTCCCATTCGACTGAGAGCGGCCCGTCGTAGCCGATGCGGTTGAGGATGCGGATGATCGCCTCCAAATCCACGTCGCCGCGCCCAACCGAGACAAAATCCCAACCCCGGCGCGGATCGCCAAAGTTGAGGTGTGAGCCGAGGATGCTGTTGCGCCCGTTCAGGTTGACTTTCGAGTCCTTGACGTGGACGTGGTAAATCCGATCCGGGAAGCGCTCGATAAATTCGACCGGATCGAACTGCTGGTGGATGAAGTGGCTGGGGTCGAAGTTGAAGCCGAAGGCTTTGCGGTGGTTGATCGCTGCCAGCGTCTTTTCCGCCGTGTAGATGTCGTAAGCGATCTCGCTCGGATGGGCTTCGAGGGCGAAACGCACGCCGACCTGATCGTACACGTCGAGGATGGGATTAAAGCGGTCGGCAAACTCTCGGTAGCCCGCATCGACCATCGCGTCGGTCGTCGGTGGGAAGCGATAAATCAGGTGCCAGACCGGGCTGCCCGTGAAGCCGTTGACGACTTTCACGCCGAATTTCTGCGCGGCGCGCGCCGTGTTCGCCATTTCTTCGGCGGCGCGGCGGCGCACGCCTTCGGGATCGCCATCGCCCCATAGACGCGGCGGCAGAATGCTCTTGTGGCGCTCGTCGATGATCGGATCGCAGACACATTGGCCGACCAGATGATTGCTGATGGCGAAGCATTTCAGGCCATGCCTGTTGAGGATGTCCCAGCGGCTCTGGACGTACTTGTCGTCGTTGAGCGCCTTATCGACCTCGAAATGATCGCCCCAGCAGGCCAATTCAAGACCATCGTAGCCGAAGCTGGCGGCTTTTTCGGCCAGCGTTTCGAGCGGCAAATCCGCCCACTGTCCAGTAAAGAGCGTAATGGGTCGCGCCATCAATTTTTCTCCTCAAACTAAGCCTTTTATGGCTGTAGTTTGACCCTTATAAGACGTGCCGTCAAGATCGCCAGAGGCTCGAATCCTCTGGCTAGCAAACCCAAGCCCTCTAAAGAGGGCTGACAAGAGATTGTGGTCATTTTCAGCCGACTGAAGTCGGCTTGGGGTGTTCGTAGCCCGACGTTTTGAACGTCAGGCGGCACAAGCGGCGATGAGCGAATGTTCTTGCTGTTCCGCTTGACGACGGTGCGCGATTATGATACGATGCTGCGTGTCTCATCAAGAGCGCGGGAGGGAAACGGCCCCATGATCGCGCAGCAACCCCCGGAGCGCTGGGAAGGTGCTAAATCCGTCAGGCAGCGGCCTGAGCGATGAGTTTGAGCGAGTCCTGATCCCGCCAAAACGCGCCCTCAGCCCTGTCTGAGCGGCGCTTTTTATTTCTGACGGGGTGATGGCGATGAACTATCCAATTCTCGAATTCGACCCAACGCAAACAGCCTTCATCGAACCGCGCAACCTGCATACTCGGCTGGAAAGCCTGCCGGAGCGCTGCGTCCTCTGCTTCTTCAACGACGTGATCGCCAGTGTCTTTGCCCACACCGATCACATCCATTCGATTGGTAGTGAGATCGGTAGAAACCCGATTTACGTGCTGGAGCAGCATGGTCAGCGCCTCACGGTGATCCATCCCGGCGTGGGCGCGCCGCTGGCGGCGGCTTTCCTCGAAGACGCGATTGCGCTCGGCTGTCGCAAGTTTATCGCCTGCGGCGGCGCGGGCGCGCTGCGACCGGAGATCACGCTCGGTCATCTGGTTGTACCGAATACCGCCGTGCGCGACGAAGGCACATCGTATCATTATCTGCCGCCGGGACGCGAAGTCAGCGCCAGCCCGGAAGGGATCAGCGCGATTCGGCAGACGCTCGAAGCGCATGAAGTCCCCTACGTGATGGGCAAGACGTGGACGACCGATGCGATCTACCGCGAAACACCGGCCAAAATCGCGGCGCGGCGTGCCGAAGGCTGCCTGACGGTCGAGATGGAGGCAGCCGCCTTCTTCGCGGTCACTCAGTTCCGCCGCCAGATTGCCGAAACGAGCGACGTGAGCTTTGCCCAGATTCTCTACGGCGGCGACGACCTGAGCGGCGACCTCTGGGATCGGCGTGGCTGGGATCGAGCGACTTCGACACGCGAGCAATTGTTCTGGCTGGCGGCGGAAGCCTGCCTGCGACTCTAGACCTCACCTATAATGAAATCACCAACCATGATCATTCAAAGAGGGTCTTATGCCGCAGCTTGGGCTACGAACGCAGTTCACGATTACCTATATTTTGCTCTTCGTCGCGGCATTTATCAGTGCGTGGTTCATTTTCTCGCGCGTGCTTCAGCAGCAGGCTGAAGACCAGATTACCTACCAGGCGACGGTTTTGATCACGATGCTGAACTCGGTGCGCACCTACACCAATACGGAAGTCAATCCGCTGCTCGCGCCGGAACTGCAAACGCAGCCAAAGTTCATCCCGCAGACGGTTCCGGCATTCTCGGCGCGCGAGGTCTTCGAGAATTTTCGCAAGACCAACGACGATTATCAGCACTTCCTGTATAAGGAAGCGGCCAGCAATCCGACCAATCTGCGCGATCAGGCGGATTCGTCCGAACTGGCGCTGCTCGCTCAGTTTCGTGCTAATTCGTCGCTCAAGCAGTTGAGTGGCTTCACCGATCACGATGGCGAGCAGGTCTTTTTCATCGCGCACCCGCTGACGATCACGTCGTCGAACTGCCTGACCTGCCACAGCGATCCGAAAAGCGCGCCTGCCAGCCTGATCGCCACCTACGGCACGGAACACGGTTTCGGCTGGCATCTCAACGACGTGATCGCCGCGCAAACGATTTATGTTCCGGCAGAGGACATCTTCGCGCAGACGCAGCAGTCGCTCGCGCTGGTGATGGGCATCATTCTGGCGATCTTCGGCGTGATCATTTTCGTGATGAATCTGGGGCTGCGCCGCGCCGTGATTGGCCCGGTGATCTCGATCTCGCGGCTGGCGCAGATGATCATCGTCGGCAAACTCACGCCCGAATCGCCGGAATTGGCGCGCGTCAACGCGATGGCAGCGCGCAAAGACGAGTTCGGCAACACCGCACGGCTGGTTCAGCAGATGGTCAAGGAGATTTACGAGCGCGAGCAGCAGCTCAAGCAGACGATTCAGTCGCTGCGCATTCAGATCGATACCGAGCGGCAGACGAAAGAGGTCAAGGAGATCACTGACTCGGATTATTTCCAGAATTTGCAGGGGCGGGTACGGCAGATTCGCCAACGCGCTCATCCGGCCAGCGCTCCCGCTGAAACGCCTGACAGCGAGAAGAAGCCATGATCGATGTCAAGCGAATTGCCCTGCCACCGGGATCAACGCTGCATCGCCCGCCGCGCGCGATGCTCGGCTATGCCAGTTTGGACGACACGTTTCTCAGCGAAGGAAGCTGGTATCAGGTGGCCGACTGGCGCAGTTGGCGGCACGGCGAAGCGGTCGATGCCTTTCGGCACGCGGGGGTGGTCAACACCGGCTTGAGCGTCGGGCAGGTGGTCAGCATTTACTCACCGGGCGATCAGATGCTCGGCTACGTGCGCGTGACGGCGATCCGCATGTGCAATGGACAGCATTTGTCCCGGCAGGAGATCGCCGCGCTGGATTACAACGACGACGAGTATCAGGAATTTCTGCATTTCGAGAATGACGCCGGGTGGTACGTCGCGCTGGAGCGGGTCGATCCGGCGTGATGCAGGAATGGCACGGGCGACGGTCGATCCGATTGGATGGATACGATTATTCCAGTAATGGAATGTATTTCATCACGATTTGCGTCCAGCATCGGGAATTGTTGTTCGGAGAGATCGCTGACGGCGAAATGAAATTGAACCAAGCTGGACAAATGATCGAAAAATGGTGGCATGAGTTGAGCAAGAAGTTTCCGAATGTGGAAATTGATGAACACATAATCATGCCAAATCATTTTCACGGCGTGATTGCCATTGTAGGGGCAGACCTATGTGTCTGCCCTAATGAATTAAGCGAACAAACGGGTATTCGCAATGAAGAACAGGGCGCACACGCAGGTGCGCCCCTACAAAAACCCGCCGTTGGTGATCTAGTGCAATGGTTTAAAACCATGACGACGAATGAATACATTCACGGTGTTAAAGAACACCATTGGGAACCTTTTCAAGGAAAATTGTGGCAGCGCAACTACTACGAACACGTGGTTCGTAACGAATCGTCGCTGAACAGCATCAGATCGTATATACAAGCCAATCCCGCGAATTGGACACAGGACAGCGAAAACCCGGCGAATGTAAGACAGAAGGTGTGATATGACGACCAAAGAACAGATTATCAATCACATTGATGATCTCAACGAAAATCAACTGCGCGAAGTGCTGAATGCCGTTCTCCGAGTAAAAAATCAACCGAAAGGCGAACCGGGATGGCTGTTCTTAGAGCAAACAAAAGATATTCGCATCTCTCCTGAAGATATAAAGCTCATGGAACAAGCCATTAAAGAGGAATTCGAGAACATCGATGAGGAACCGGATGTTGACTTCGACGCCTGAGATATTTCTGCTCGACACAAACGCAATGATTGCGAGATTAAATGGAGACGAGGCGCTTTCTAAAATTCTGGCGAAAGCAGAAGTGGTTGTGTCGAGTACCGTCGTAGGGGAACTCTATTTCGGAGCTTATAAATCTAAGCGAGTAGAAGAAAATATCCAAAACATTGAGACATTTATTCAGGGACGTACAGTGCTGAATTGCGACGTGATCACTGCAAGATGGTACGGTCAAATCTACCATCAACTCCGCGTCAAAGGCCGTCCGATTCCGCCGAACGATGTCTGGATCGCTGCGATGGCAGTGCAACATAATCTGACGTTGCTCACGAAAGATGAGCATTTTAAAGAAGTCGATAATCTACGGCTCAAAAGCTGGTAGTTGAGGAATAAGTATGACGAAACGCTACGCGAACCGCACCTACACCAACCGCCGCTACCTCGACGCGATTGCCGATCACGTCGTCATTCTGGATGGCGCGATGGGCACGAACATCCAGCGCTATCACCTGACCGCCGACGACTTCGGCGGCGAGCAGTACAACGGCATGAACGACTACCTCGTCATCACGCGACCGGACGTGATCGAGGAAATTCACGCCTCGTTCCTGAGCGTTGGCAGCGAAGCCGTCGAAACCGACACCTTCCGCTCGAATCCGATCACGCTGAAAGAGTTTGGCTTGCAGGATCGCGCCGAGGAGATCAACCGGACGGCGGCGCAGTTGGCGCGGCGCGTCTGTGATCGCTTCGAGCAAGAGACGGGCATCCCGCGTTTTGTCGCCGGAAGCATGGGGCCATCCGGCAAGCTGCCGAGCGGCAACGATCCCGACCTGAGCAACATCACGTTTGACGAACTGGCGAAGGTCTTTTACACGCAGGCGAAGGGACTGGTCGAGGGCGGCGTCGATCTGCTGCTGATTGAGACCAGCCAGGACATTCTCGAAGTCAAGGCGGCGGTCTGGGGCATCAACCAGTATTTTGAAGAAGCGCACGTCCGCATCCCGATTCAGGCGCAGGTCACGCTCGATACGAGCGGGCGCATGTTGTTCGGCACGGACATCGCCAGCGCCTTAGCGACGCTGGAAACGCTGCAAATCGACGTGATGGGCATCAACTGCTCGACTGGGCCGGAATACATGCGCGAACCGATCAAGTATCTGGTCGAGCACAGCCCGTTCCCGATCAGCGTGCTGCCGAACGCTGGCCTGCCGATCAACGTCGATGGCGAGGCGCACTACCCGATGGAACCCGATCCGTTCAGCGACATGGTATCGGAGTTCGCCAGTTGGGGTGTGAGCGTGGTCGGCGGCTGCTGCGGCACGCACGCCGAACATCTCGACAAACTGTATCGCAAGGTGCATGGACACTCGTATCAGGAAGAGGTCGAGCATCGCGCCGGGCGGCGCGCCCCGACCGAGCGCCATCCCGAAGACGCGCCGAAAACGTCGAGCAACATGCGCGCCGTGCCGATGCAGCAGAACCCCGGCCCGACCATGATCGGCGAGCGCGTCAATACGCAGGGCAGTCGCAAGGTCAAGCAATTGCTGCTTGCCGATGACTACGACAGCGTTGTCCCGATTGCGGTGCAGCAGGTCGAGAGCGGCGCGCACATGCTCGACGTGCAGGTCGCGCTGACCGAGCGCGCCGACGAAGCCAACCAGATGAAAACACTGGTCAAGAAGCTGGCGATGGCAGTCGAAGCGCCGCTGATCATCGATGTGACTGATCCGAGCGTCGCGGAAGCGGCGCTCTCGGTCTACCCCGGTCGCGCCATCATCAACGGCAACAATCTCGAAAACGGGCGCGAGCGCATCGATAAAGTGATGCCAATTGCGCGCAAGTATGGCGCGGGCGTGCTTTCGATGACGATTGACGAAATCGGCATGGCGCATACGCGCGACAAGAAGCTGGCGATTGCCCAGCGCATCACCGAGATTGCCGTCAACGATTACGGCCTGTCGCCAGAGGATTTGATCTTTGACACGCTGACCTTTCCGCTCACGACCGGGCAGGAGGATTTGCGCAACGACGCGATTGAGACGCTCGAAGGGATTCGCCTGATCAAGCAGCACATCCCCGGCGTGATGACGGCGCTGGGCGTCAGCAACGTCTCGTTCGGCGTGACGCCAGCGGCGCGCGGCGTGCTCAACAGCGTGTTTCTGTATCACGCGGTACAGGCGGGGCTGGACATGGCGATTGTCAACCCGGCGCACATCACGCCCTACGCCGAGATTCCTGAGGAACAGCGCAAGCTCGCCAATGACCTGATCTTCAACTCGGATGAGAACGCCCTGCCGCGCTTCATCCAGTATTTTCAGGAGAACGATGTCAAGCTGGCCTCAACGGAGGTCGAAGACCCGACTGAGCATATGACGCCCGAAGAAGCGATCCACTGGCAGATCGTGCATCGCAAGAAGGAAGGCGTCGAGCACCTGATCGACGAGTGCCTGAAGAATCAGGATGCGGTCGGCGTGCTCAACAACGTGCTGCTGCCCGCGATGAAGGAAGTCGGCGACAAGTTCGGCGCGGGCGAGTTGATCCTGCCGTTCGTGCTGCAAAGCGCCGAGGTCATGAAGAAAACCGTCGCCTACCTCGAAAAGTTCATGGATAAGGTCGAGGGCGTGACCAAAGGCACGGTGGTGCTGGCAACGGTCTACGGCGATGTGCATGACATCGGCAAGAATCTCGTCAAGACGATCCTAAGCAACAACGGCTACACCGTCTACGACTTGGGCAAGCAGGTGCCTGCCAACACGATCATCGAGAAGGCGGTCGAGTACAACGCCGACGCCATCGGCCTGAGCGCGCTGCTGGTCAGCACCTCCAAGCAGATGCCGCTGATCGTCAACGAACTGGCGCGGCGCAACCTGCACTATCCCGTGCTGATCGGCGGGGCGGCGATCAATCGCAAGTTTGGGCGGCGGATTCTGTTCCTCGAAGGCTCGGAAGAACCGTATGATCCGGGCGTGTTCTACTGCAAGGATGCGTTCGAGGGGCTGGAAGTGATGGAGACGCTGGTCAACACGAACAAGCGCTCGCCGTTCCTCGACCGGATCAAGGATGAGGCTTACACCGAACTCAATAAGCCTGTCCCGGTCAAGCGCGAGCGCCATTACGGTCACACCAGCGAAGTCGCGCCCGCGCCGGACATCCCGACGCCGCCCTTCTGGGGCGTCAAGACGATCAACGCGATTGAACTGGAACTGGTGCTGCCCTACCTCGAAAAGAAGGAACTCTATCGCCTCTCGTGGGGCGCGGGCAACACGCATGGCGACGAGTGGACGAAGCTCGAACAGGATTACGATGCGCGCCTCGAACGGATGAGTCGGGATGCGCGTCGTGATAAGACGCTCAAGCCGCAGGCGGTCTACGGCTTCTTCCCGGCCAATAGCGACGGCGACGATCTCGTGATTTACGACCCCGCGCCGTTCCAGCAGGCGTTGGATGGCAAGGGCGCGGCGGAAAAACGCGAAATCGCCCGCTTCCACTTCCCGCGCCAGCCGTTCGGCGAGTACCTGTGCATCAGCGACTATTTCCTGCCAGCCAGCAATGAGGGCAAGCTGGTCGATACCGTGTCGTTCCAGATTGTGACCGTCGGCAGCGCCGCCAGCGAGCATTTCGAGAAGCTGCAAGCCGCCGACAACTACAGCGACGCCTATTTCTTTCACGGGCTGGCGGTGCAGACCGCCGAAGCGACTGCTAACTACGTCAACCGGATCATCGTCAATCGTTCGCTCGGCATTCCCGAACGGCGCGGCAAGCGCTATAGCTGGGGTTATCCGGCCTGCCCTGACCTGAGCGATCACGCGGTGCTGTTGAGCCTATTGCCGCAGGCCAAGACCGAACTGGGCATGACGCTCTCGCCCTCGTTCCAGTGGATACCGGAGCAAAGCACAGCGGCGATTGTCGTGCATCACCCCGACGCCAAGTATTACAGCGTCGGCGTGGATCGCGTCCAGCAGATCGAAGAAGCGTAACATGACCAGAGGACGAAACGTTTAAGTTTTGCCCTCTAATGCACCTTAAGAACCTTAAAAAACTCTAGTGATTCTATGCTTGATCGATCTCTCGTTTCTGATTATGATTAGTGTTGCTCTTTCAGAAAGGGGGATCGATCATGGCTGATGACTCGACAGAAGCATTACTCCAGCGAGCGCGCAAGCTGCTCGTCGCCAAGCGATACGATGAGGCGCGTGAAATTTTGCGCTGGCTCGATGATCCAAAAGCCAAAGCATGGCTGGCGCAGTTGGACAAAATTGCGCCGGAGCCATCGTACAAGTCCGCTAATCCAGCAGTGCCGGGAGCAGGAACGCCGAAAAAACGGCCTCCGTCACCTATTGATCCGCGTTTAGGGATTGTCCTGATGTTTCTGACATCAACCATCGGCACGGGTGTCATTCTAAGCTGGAACTGGGGTCGATTGGGAAAACGTCGCTGGGGTTGGGTGACATTTGTGCTCACGCTCCTGCTACCGATCCTGTCTCTTGCTATATGGTTCGGATTTATCTTGAAGTTTGCCGAAGGCAGCTTATCACCGATCACGCTGTGGGGATTGGTAGCGATGATCATCGCCATCAATCCGGTCTTCGTCTTCGCCGTGATTTATTTGCAGTATGGCGCTTACAAGCGCTGGGATACGGACGATCTTGAGGCGCTGGCGCGGCACAAATATCCCTGGGATGTCACGATACTGGGGAGCCTGGTGGTCATCGCGCTGGCAGCAGTTGCAGCATCAGTTTATGCCGACGTCCAGTTGCAGCCGAAAACGATTGTGACTCCAGCCGTATCGGTGGTGTATTCGGCGGATTGGGAACCGGGGGATCCAACCAATGATAAGACATGCACCATTAACTACGTCAACGCAAGCTCAACGTGTCTTTTTGTCTTGTGGGAGAAACCGTTTCACGTTCTGGAAGTAGCACTCTCACAGCGCGGCGAAGTCACCGATACCGATGCGCAGAGTCTGGTTCAGTGGGATCATGACAACATTCAGAGTGAATACGTTATTGAACAGGTTCATCCGGTCAAAACGCAGGTAATCGACGGGCAAACCGCTTATGGCTTCGATTTCGTCGCGGAACTTCGCAACGAGCCGCAGTATATCGAGGAGTTGGTTCTGGTAAACAATCATGCGGTTTATCAATTTACGGTGACCACCCCCGGCTGCGGCTGCGATAAGAGTCAGGTGCAGGAATTGGAAGCGCTGTTTGCTGGGATCAAGTTCAAGGCTTTTCATCCAAACACCTGAATTTCAGGGAAACATAATGAGACATATACGTAGAACCGAGGAAGCCTGCTTAGGCTGACAAGAACGTGTCCCAAGACCCATTGTTCAAACCGTTTAAGGATGAGCCGGATCAGCCGAATAAACCCATCCGGCCCATCCCGCAGCGGCATTTATCGAGGACGGCGCTCGGCTGTCTGGTGATCGTCGCAGCGGTGATCGGGTGCAGCGTCGGATCGTTTGTGGCCGGGAATGTCGTTTGCGCAGCGTATCTGCCCCAGCGCCTGCCGATCTATCCCGGCGCGACGGTGGTGTTCCAGAATCACAATTTTCTGACACCATTCGGGATGGGAACCACCTCGACTGTGCTGCACTCATCCGATCCGCCGGACACGGTGCGGACGTGGTACGGCAGGACGACGGGCACGTTTCTGAAACAGTCGATTGAGAACAACGACCCGCTCACCTTTCTTGGTCGCCAAATCGCGCGGGTGCAGTACGACGTGAGCGACGCGCCGGAAGGCAGTGGCTCGCAGATCATTTTGTATACCCAGTGTTTGGATTAGTAAGGTAAACCGATGAAACTGCTGCTCGAACGCCTCAAGGAAAAACGTCCGCTGCTCGCCGATGGCGCGATGGGAACGCTGCTGCACGCACGCGGCATCCCGATGGACGACTGTTTCGAGCGCTGCAATCTGACCCGTCCCGCGCTGATCAGCGAGATTCACCGCGCTTACATCCAGGCGGGCGCGGACATCATCGAAACCAATACCTTCGGCGCGAACCGCTTCAAGCTGACCGAGTTCGGGCTGGAAGATCAGGTCGCGGAGGTCAATCGCAAAGGCGTCGAACTGGCACTGGCGGCGGTCAAGGAAAGCGGGCGTGATGTTTACGTTGCCGCCTCAGTTGGCCCCCTAGGGATCGGCGTGCAGCCTTACGGACGGCTCAAGCCGGAGGAGGCGCGCGCCGTTTACGTCGAGCAAATCGGCATCTTAGCGCAGGCAGGCGCGAACGCCATCCTCTTTGAGACCTTCACCGATCTGACCGAGACGCTGCTGGCGCTCGAAGCCGCCCGCGAAATCGCGCCGGGGCTGCCCGTGATCTGTGAAATGACGTTTGGGCACGAGGATCGCACCCTAACCGGACATCTGCCGGGGAATGTGGCGCGTAAGCTCCACGAGGCGGGCGCGGACGTGATCGGCGTCAATTGCAGCGCCGGGCCGGGGCACATCACACGGATTTTGCAGTTGATGAAGCAGGCCGCGCCCGACGCGATCTTCTCGGCGATGCCCAACGCGGGCTTCCCGGAGACGATTGGCGGGCGCACCATGTATCCCGCGACGGTCGAGTATTTCGCGGAATACGCGCTGACCGCCAAAGCCATCGGCGCGACCATTATCGGCGGCTGCTGCGGCACCACGCCCGATCACATCGCCGCCATGCGCGCCGCGCTGGACGATCACAGCCGCCCGCTGCCGCACGTGACGACCGTCGAACTGCACGGCGATGAGGAACACGTCGCTGCCGAGCTTCCGTCTGAACTGGCGCTCAAGCTGGCAAACGATCAGTTCATCGTCAGCGTGGAGATGAAACCGCCGCGCTCGCATAACTTTGACCGCATCCTCGAATCGGCGCGCATGTTGACGGAGGCAGGCGCGGACGTGCTCAACATCGCCGATAGTCCGGCGGCGCAGATGCGCGTGAGTCCCTGGGCGGTCGCCAATCTGCTGCAAAATCGGCTTGGCGCGGAAACGGTGCTGCACTTCCCGACGCGCGGACGTAATCTGCTGCGCGTGCAGGGCGATTTGCTCGGCGCGCACGCGCTTGGCCTGCGCAACATCTTCGTCTGCATGGGCGACCCAACCCGCATCGGCGATTATCCCGATGCGAACGACAATTACGACATCGTGCCGTCCGGCTTGATCAAGCTGATCAGCCAGCGCATGAATCACGGCGTCGATCAGGCAGGCAACTCGATTGGTCAGCCGACCAGTTTCACGGTCGGCTGCGCGCTCAACATGGGTGCGGACGACCCGATCAAGGAGATCGACGTGCTGCGCAAGAAAATCGAGGCAGGCGCGAATTTTGCGCTCAGTCAGGCGGTCTTTGAGCCGCAGATTGCCGAGAATTTCCTCAAGCGCTACGCGGAAATCGAAGGCCATCCGCTCGAACTGCCGGTACTGATGGGGGTGATGCCGCTCTACAGTCTCAAGCACGCCCGCTTTTTAGATAACGAGATTCCCGGCATCAACATCCCGCCCGCGCTTTTCCAGCGCATTGAAGATGCGGGCGAGGGCGCGGCGCTCGAAGGCGTGCGCATCGCTCAGGAACTCCTGCGCGCTATGAAGGATTTGGTGCGCGGCGTCTACATTATCCCCGCCTATGGTCGCTACGAACTGGCCGCGCAGGTGATCGAAGCGGTCGCCGTCGCCTAGCATCACCCCATTAAGGCCGAATAATTTGGTCGAGGCATGGCGCGCCGTGCCTCGACCGTTGTTCTGTGTGGCTTACAGATTGGGTGGCTGCCAGCCGCCGAAGGTTTCCTCGACGACCTTTGCGACCTTCAGGGCGACATCTTCACGCCAGGGGTTGGCGACGATTTGGACACCGATGGGCAAGCCTTCCGGCGACGTGCCGACGCGCACCACCGCCCCCGGCCAACCCGTCAAGTTATACGTGGCGGTATAGCTAAATCCGGCACGATGCGCCCGCTCTGTCCCGTGTTCGATGGCGACGTAGGCGTTGACCGGGCAAATGATTACGTCGTAGTTCGCCATAAAGCCCAACATCTGGCTGCGGAACAAATCCATCTCATGCAGCAGTCGGCCAAATTCCCGACCGCTCACTTCGGCGTCAGGATTTCCGAAATGGCGGCTGGTTTGCGTCGTTCCGGCTTTTTCCAGCAGTGCGAGCACGCCAAAATCGCCATCCGCGCCGTTCAGCCCATTCCACAGAGGCCACGTTTCTTCGAGGCGCTGTGGACGATCTTCCGTGACCGAAGCTACGCGACCCCTGAGCGCTTGCGCAGCGTCCCTGACCGCCTGCACGATCTCCGGCGTTGGCGTGACCGTGCCGTTGTCCGTGTAAAACGCGACCCGCAGGCTGCTTAAATCCACCCCATCAGGATTGGCGGGCGGCATCGGCACAATCGTCGGGTCTTGCCAATCCATTCCGGCGATAATGCCGAGCAGCAGCGTCAGGTCATCGACGGTTCGGGCAAGTGGCCCAATCGCCTGATACGCATCGGTCGCGCCGTTCGCAAACGGGACGATATGCCCGGTGCGCGGAACGCGCCCTGAAGTCGGTTTAATGCCCGCCGTGCCGCAAAAATGCGAGGGTAAGCGAATGCTGCCTGCGTAATCGCTGCCGATGTCGAACGGCGCGCCGCCGCTGGTGACAATCGCTGCCGCGCCGCCGCTGCTCCCGCCCGATGTACGGGTCAAATCGTAGGGATTGTTCGTGCGTCCATAGATGAGATTGTTGGTCTCAAACGCGAGCGTGAGTTCGGGTGTATTGGTTTTCCCCAGTAAAATCGCGCCCTCATGTTTCAGCCGGGCGACGACGGTGGCGTCTTTCTCCGGGACGAAATTTTTACGCCCTAAGGTTCCACCTGTGCTGATCACGCCCGCCGTATCAAACGAATCCTTGATCGTCATCGGGATGCCGTGCAGCAGGCCGTGACTTTCACCGCGCGCCAGCGCTTCGTCGGCGCGCCGGGCTTCGGCCAGGGCTTCGTCGGCACGCAGCAGAACAACCGCGTTGAGCTTCGGGTTCACCTCGTCAATCCGTTTGAGGCAGGCTTGCACGACTTCGACGGAAGAAACGGCTTTGGTTTTGATGGCGTTTGCCAACTGCACGACAGAGGAATAAATGATTTCGGACATCGGCCTGTTCCCTTTTCGCTGCTGGAGACCTCAATCATGGCATACGGTGATACTTTGTGCCATTTTTCGCAAACCAAACACTTGACATATCACGTAATTTTGCGATAATGGATGACATATCACGTATTTGGAGGCTCAAGCGCATGAATATTCAGATGATTTCCACCGGGCGCGTCAAGATTTCGCAGAACTGGCAGGTCGGCAAAGGCGACAGCCGAGCAGCGCGTCTGATCAACGCGCTGGCGGATCGCCACCTCTCCGACTGGCTGCCGATCTACTGCACGGTGATCGAGCACCCTGAGGGGCTGATCGTGGTCGATACGGGCATTCCCGCCGACGCGAGCAAGCCGGTTTTCTTCCCGCCGCACATGCTGCTGCTTCAGCACGCCTCGCCCTTCCAGATGAGCGCTGATCAGGTGCTTAGCACGCAGATGCGCGCTCGCGGCCTCGATCCGCGTGACGTGCGCTGGGTGATCTCGACGCACCTGCATCAGGATCACGATGGTGACATGGATAGCTTCCCGAATGCTGAATTTCTGATCAGTCGCCGCGAATGGGCAACGGGTCAGGGTTGGGGTGGGCGCATGAACGGGTACTTTAATTGGCGCTGGCAGCAGATCACGCCCCGCCTGATCGACTTCACGAGCGGCGCGTATTACAGTTTCACGGCGAGCGAGATCATCACGCAGGCGGGTGACGTTCGCCTCGTGCCGACGCCCGGTCACAGCGCCGGACATCTCTCCGTGATTGTCGAGCAAGGCGATCATCTCGTTATGGCGGCAGGTGATGTCGCCTACGCGCAGGATTTGCTGCTGAAAGATTTGGTCGATGGCGTCGGGCCTGATCCTGCCGCGCAGCACGACAGTCACCGCCGAATTGTTCAGTTGGCGGCGCAAGCTCCGACGATCTTCCTTCCCAGCCACGATCCCGCCAGCGAAGATCGGCTGAGTCGGAGCATCGTCATTCCAACCGCGCGCATTTTCGCTTGACAGAAAGCGTGACGTGTCATACAGTTCAGATGCTTATCTACCCGATCAACGATTTTTGTAGGGGCATGGCGCGCCATGCCCCTACGCAGGCGACGATATTTCGATGGATAAAGCTGAAGAACTGCGCTATCTGTTTCTGGCGGTTCAGCGCGAGGGCAACCGCGCGCTGACCGACGCGCTCGCTCCGCTCGATCTCACCCCCGCGCAGGCCGAAGTCCTGCAAGTGCTGGAGCAGTACGGCTCGCTGACGCTGACTGAACTCGGCGAGCGGCTGGTCTGCGAGACGGGCAGCCCCAGCCGACTGGTCAGCAGCATGGTCGAGAAGGGTTACGTCCGCAAAACCACCTCGGAGGCGGATCGCCGCGCCAACAAACTGACACTCACGGCGCAGGCGCGCGACCTGATGCCTCGGCTCAACCAGATCGAGCGCGACTTCAATCGCCCGCCTGACTTTCTCGATGAGGCGACGATGGATCAGGCGATTAAGCTGCTCTGGCTGCTGGCAGGCGATTCGATCAGCGGCAAGGCGCTCCAGCGGCGCAAAAACGGCGACTAGGTATAATTCGGTCATGATCAGGAAAGGATTATCATGACCCAGCCGCACCAGATTCGCCTCGAAATTCCCGCCAATTTGACGGCGATTTACGCCAACGCCGCCATCGTCAACCAGACGATGAGCGAAATTATCCTCGACTTCCTGCAAATTCTGCCCAACGATCCGCGCGCGCGCGTGCAGACGCGCATCGTCATGACGCCGACCAACGCCAAGCTGTTTTTGAACGCGCTGCAAACCAATCTCGCGCGCTACGAGGAAACACACGGCGAGATTCCGGTGCCGCCGCAGCAGCCGGGGAATACGCTCGCCGATCAGTTGTTCGGGACGATCAAGCCGGAAGGAGAGCCGCCCCATGAGTGATCTGACCAGCATCTCCGAGCAGATTCGCAGCGTGTTCGTCGCCAAAAACGCCGCCCGCGACACGGCGATCTCCGCCTCGCGCGAATTGATCCGCCACTGCTCCGAAGCGATCCGCGCCGTGCATCGCCGCGAATGGGACAGCGCCGAAGCCAAGCTCGCCATCGCGCAGCAGGCCGCCGACGATCTGCGCGCGGTCGTCAAGGAATATCCCGATCTCTATCACAGCGGCTACACCAGCGACGCCCTCAAAGAGGTGGTCGAAGCCTTCGCAACCTACGCCATCATCCGTGATCGCCCGCTGCCCACGCCCGACTCGCTGCACGTCGAGGGTGACGTTTACGTCAATGGCTTGGCCGAGGCCGCGACCGAACTGCGCCGCTTCATCCTCGACATACTGCGTCGGGAAGATGGCGACAGCGCCGAAGCCGAGCGCCTGCTCAACTGGATGGATGCGATCTATGATGAACTGGTGACGTTCGACTTCCCGGATGCGATCACGGGCGATTTACGGCGGCGAACGGACGTGGTACGCGGCGTGCTTGAACGCACACGCGGCGACCTGACCACAACGATCCAGCAGCAGCGGCTCCAGGAAGCGCTCAAACAGGTCGAGAAACGGGTGATCGGTGATTAGCGCAAGGTTTCAACGATGCCACTGCTCTCACGCACGTTCATCAAAGCGGGGCTGGTCTATTTCGTCGTTGGGTTGACGGCGGGAGCGCTGTATCTCGGCCAACCGCTCTTTAACCTGCCCGCAACGGTCGGGCTACTCTATCCGGTTTACATCCATCTGCTGACGGTTGGCTGGATCACACAGTTGATTATCGGCGTGGTCTATTGGATGTTTCCCAAGTATTCCAAAGACCGTCCGCGCGGCAGCGAGGCGTTTGGCTGGACAGTCTTTGGTCTACTCAACGTCGGGTTGATCCTGCGCGCTTTCAGCGAGCCGCTCAATGTGCTGGAACCGGATTGGCATCTCGGTTGGCTGCTGGCGCTTTCGGCGATTTTGCAGCTTCTGGCGGGCTGGGTGTTCATTGTCAATACGTGGGGACGGGTCAAGGAGCGCTGATCGTGCCGCGTTTAACCGTCTGGATGGTGCGTACCGCCCTGCTCGAACTGGGAATCGGCTTTACCCTGGGCATGTGGATGCTCTTCAACAAGGGGGTACTGATCGATTCTTACGCCTTTGCGCTGCTCGGCGCGCACATCGAGATCATGCTGCTGGGCTGGACGATTCAGCTTGCCTTGGGCGTCGCCTTCTGGATTCTGCCGCGCTTTCCGCAGCCGCCGCGTTACGGGCGTGAGCGGCTCGGCTGGCTTGGCTACGGGTTGATCAACGGGGGGCTGCTGCTGGTCGTCCTCGACACCTGGATTTCGCTAAACTGGCTGCCGTTTGCCGGTCGCGCGCTCGAACTGGCAGGCGTGATTAGCTTTGCGATCCTGATCTGGCCGCGCGTCAAAGCGTATGGTCAAACGCTCGCCTGAGACCGACTCGCCCTTGATCGACTGCGCCGCTTCCGCTAGAATAACGTTCGACTTTGCCGCAGACAGCAGGCGCTGGCTCATCAAGATGAGTTTGCTCAATTTCCTGCCGAGGTGAGGGATCAGACCATTAATCAATGGACGACCCTTGCTGCATTGCGGGGTCGTTTTTGTTTCTAAGCGGTTAGCGATTAGCTAAAAGCTAACGGCTAAAAGCTAAATGCTCTGAAAGGAGGAACGGCGCTTGGCAATCACACGAGAGCGCAAGGAAGAGATCGTCGCAGCCTACAACGAGGCGCTGGCGAAAACCGATGGCTTCATTGTCACCGAGTATCGCGGGCTGAACGCGGACAAGCTCGACGAACTGCGCGCGAAGCTGCGCGAGGCGTCAGGCGTGTACACGATCACCAAGAACACGCTGTTCAGCATTGCCCTCAAGGACAATGGCTGGCCTGTCCCGAAAGAACTGCTGGTCGGGCCGACGGCGGTCGCGTTCGGCAACGGCAATCTGCCCGGTGTGGCGAAGGTCGTGCAGGGCTTCCAGAAGGACAACAGCGATTTGTTCATCGTCAAGGGCGGCGTGATTTCCGGCAGCATCTTTGGGGCGAAAGACCTCGAAGCCGTCGCCAGCCTGCCGACAATGGACGAAATCCATGCCCAGCTTGCTGGCCTGATCGTGCAGCCTGCCGCATCGCTGGCTGGCCTGCTCCAATCGGCGACCTCGCAGGTCGTCAATGTGCTGCAAGCTTACTTGCAGGAAAACGAAAAACCCGAAGGAACAGCCGCCTAACACGCGGCGTCAAACACCGATTACGAAAGGAAAATCAATCTCATGGCCGATTTGAACAAGCTGGTCGATGATCTGAGCGCGCTGACCATCCTGGAAGCGTCCGAACTCAAGAAGCTGCTGGAAGAGAAGTGGGGCGTGACCGCCGCTGCGGGCGGTGGCATGATGATGATGGCGGCTCCTGGCGCGGGCGCTGCGCCTGCCGCTGCTGCCGAGCCTGCTGAAGAGCAGACCGAATTCAACGTGATCATCGACGACGTTGGCCCCAAGAAGATCAACGTCATCAAGGCCGTGCGCCAGGTCACCAACCTCGGTCTGAAGGAAGCGAAGGATTTGGTCGAGAGCGAGAAGCCGACCGTCCTCGAAGCCGTCAGCAAGGACAAGGCCAACGAAGCCAAGACCGTCATCGAGGCCGAAGGCGCGAAGGTCATCGTCAAGTAAGATTCGTCTGCTTGATCTACAGAACGCAGGGACGTTCGCCCCTGCGTTTTTGATTCCGCGCTAGAATAGCGAAATCGCTAACTGCTGGAGTCCTGCCTTGCTGCGACGATGGTTCCTTTTCTGCTGGATACTGCTGCTGGCGAGCGTGGCGCAGGCACAGACTGATACGGCGACCTCCTACCCGATTGCCTACGGTCAGAACGTGAGCGGGCAGATCAGCAGCGACGCGATTTTTGATCACTGGCTGCTCACGGCCAGCGCTCACGACCGCATCGACGTGCATATGATCGGGGCAGGCGGCTTGCAGCCTTTGCTCGGCATCCTTGATGCGAACGGCAATTTGCTCGCCCACAGCGACAACGGTCAGGTCAACGGGCTGGTCGATTTGAACTTCGATATTCCAAGCGCGGGGCAGTATTTCATTGTGGCGACCCGCGTCGGCAACCAGTACGGCACGACTACGGGCGGCTACACGCTGGAAGTCGATCTGCTCAACCCCCCGCCGACGCGCAACCCACTCTATCAGGATGTCACCTTTCAATGCAACAGCTTCGACGCCACCGCCGCCGCCTCGATCCAGTTTGCGCACAAGGACACCGACAATGGCGCGTATTCGATCCGCGCCTATGGGTTGGATGGCTTCCAGCCTGTGCTGCGCTTCCAGTCGGGTTCGCTCGATAGCTGCATCACGGCTCCGGCGGACGCGCTCGGCGATGTCGTGACGCTGCCCGGTCAGCGCCCGGTCACGCTGGCGCAGTCCGACCTGAGCCACACCGTCCAATTCGTGATCAACAGCCAGAACGCCAGCGATCCGAACGCGATCAAGCTGACGATTGGCAGCGCCAACGGGCAGGGCGGCGAGTATTTGGTCGTGATCGGCGGCTTTGCCATCGAACCCGCCAACGACGCCGACGACTACGACGTGCGTCTTGCCCCGGTTCCGGCTCAGGCCAACGCGCCATTGCTCTTCTACGCGATTGCGCTCAACAACCGCCTCGATCCCACCGTGACTTCCGACACCAGCCGCTGCGATGACGCCGGGCGGCGCGGCTGCGAGGAGGTGCCCTCGGCAGTCAACATCGGCACGATTTTCAACAATGGCGCAGCCGTGATCGGCACGCGCTTCGATGCCGGCGCGAAGATCAGCGACAGCCTGCCGCACGATCTTCAGGTCATCAGCTTCGAGGGTACGACGCACGGCACCTATGCCATCCTGCTGATCGGCTCGCTGCCCGCGTCCGCTACGTCGGCTGCGACCCCGGTCGCCACCGCAGCCGTGACCGCGCCAGCAGCAACGGCTGTGCCCTGATTTCCACGTTGGGAAGGTCAATGCTGCCAACGATTCCCGAAGCTATTCGCCCGTTATTGGACAGCTACCTCGCGGCAGTCGATCACGAACTGCCCGGCCTGCTGATCGGGTTTTACCTGCACGGCTCGATTGCCCTCGGCGCGTTTAAAGCCGCTTCTAGCGATATTGACGCGCTCGCGGTCGTGAGCGGTCGTTGTGGCACGTATGAACTTGACCGCTTGACGCAAATTCACGCGATCATCAACCGCGACTATCCGCGTCCCTACCTCGAGGTGATCTACCTTCAGCCGAGCGATCTCGGTCGCGCCGCCGCTCAAATCGAGCCGTTTCCCTATGCCCACGATGGCAGATTCACGGCGAGCGGTCACTTCGAGATCAACGATGTGACGTGGTGGGTGCTGAAAAATCGGGGCATTACTTTACGTGGAACTCCCGCCGCCGACCTGAACTTCACGGTCGATTGGGATACACTGATTACCCATATGCGCGTCAACCTGAATACCTACTGGCGCAGCTACACGACCAGCCCGGCGCGGATTGCGCTGCTGTTCAGCGATTACGGCATCCAGTGGGCGGTGACGGGCGTGCTGCGCCAGTATTACAGCTTCCACGAGGGCAGCATCACCTCGAAGGACGGCGCGGCGCTCTATGCCCTCGATCACGTGCCGCAGCAGTGGCATCGGCTGATTCAGGAGGCGCTCAATATCCGCAGCGGGAAACGCGGCTCGCTTTACCGTTCACCGCTGCTGCGCGCCCTGGACGCTTATCGCTTCCTGAGCTTTATTATCGCCGCTTGTAACCGTAGGATACCTTCATGACTCTCGATCACGTTCCTCTCGACATTCTTGCCGAAGCACTCGACAAGCTCGACGCGGGCTTCAGCGATCTGCCGCCCTTCGAGCCGCAGGTCGATCACGACGCGCTGCGTACCGTCCTGCTCGAAGTCGCGGAGCGTCTGCACGACAACTATCCTTATCAGCATCCGTTGTATATCGGTCAGATGCTCAAACCGCCCCATCCGGTCGCGCGCCTGAGCTACGCGCTGGCGCAGTACATCAACCCGAACAATCATGCACTCGACGGCGGACGCGCCAGTTCGCAGATGGAGAAGGAAGCCGTCGCCCAGATCGCGGCGATGTTCGGCTGGCCGACGCATCTCGGTCATCTGACGGGCGGCGGCACAATGGCGAACCTTGAAGCCTTGTGGGTCGCTGGAAAGCTGCATCCGGGCAAGAAAATCGCCGCCTCGTCGCAGGCGCACTACACCCACAGCCGTATCTCCGAGGTGCTTGGCCTCGCATTTGAAGCGATTCCGGTCGATGGGCAGGCGCGCATGGACTTGGATGCGCTCGAAGCGGCACTTCAGCACAGCGAAATCGGCACCGTCGTCGTGACAATGGGTACGACGGCAACCGGATCAGTCGATCCGCTGCCGGGGGTGCTGGAGCTTCAGAAGAAGTATGGCTTCCGCATCCACGCCGATGCTGCTTACGGCGGTTATTTCACGCTGGCGGACAATCTCGATCCCGCTGCTCGCGCCGCTTTTGATCGGCTGGCGGAAGTCGATTCGCTCGCCATCGATCCGCACAAGCACGGCTTACAGCCCTACGGCTGCGGCTGCATCCTCTTCCGCGATCCGGCGGTCGGATCGCTTTACCAGCACGATTCACCCTACACCTATTTCACCTCGGCGGAACTGCACCTCGGCGAGATCAGCCTCGAATGCTCACGACCGGGCGCGGCGGCGGTGGCTTTGTGGGCGACCCAGCGGATGTTCCCACTCGAACACGGCGGCGAGTTCGCGCGCAATTTAGCGAAATGTCGTCAGGCTGCGCTGACGCTGCACCAGAAATTAGACGGGGATGCGGCGTTTCGGACGGTGTTCGCGCCGCAGTTGGACATCGTGATCTTCGCTCCTGCCGGGTCGTCGGCCAGTGCCATCTCGCGGCGATCACGGGCGCTGTTTGAAACCGCTGCTGCCGAGAATCTGCATCTGGCGCTGGCGAACCTGCCGCGCAGCCTGCTCGCGCAAGCGTGGGCGGAGATTGAGTGGGATCAACCGACCATCGCGGTGCTGCGAAGCTGCCTGATGAAACCGGAGCATCTGGATTGGATCGAGCAAATCTGGTTAGCGCTGCAAAAGGCGAACGAGTCGATGATTGCGCTCCGCAGCTAGGCGCGCTTCTTGACGACGTAAATCATCGCGGGTGAGTCGGCAGTCAGCGGATTGCCCTGCCAATCGCCATAAACCGTATCGATCTGGAAGCCATTGTGATAGAGCAGCGCTTCCATTTCCTGCGGGAAGACGTAGCGTAGGCCGACCCGCACGGTTTTGTCATGGGATTGCGCGCTGGCAGGATTCCAGTGGTAGTGGCCGGTGCAGTGCTGGATTTGCGTCAGCGGGTCATAATGCTTTTCATTCGTGATCACCAACTGCCGGCCATCCGGCGCGATAAACGGTTCGCTCTGTGCGTGGCTGACTTCAAACAGATTGTTCAGCGAAGGGTTGCGCGTTTCAAAGAGAAACTGACCTTCCGGCAGCAGATGTTCACGCACGCGGGCGAACAGCGCTTCGTGATCCGCGCGCGTCGGCAGAAATTGAAACGCATTCATCAGCATAAAAATGAACGGGAACTGTCGCTGGAGTTGAAAGCGGCGCGCGTCGGCTACTACCCATTCAATTGCGGCTGATCGCTGCATCGCTTTCTGGCGCGCATAAGCGATCATCTCTGCCACAATGTCCACGCCTGTGACCGAGTAACCGAGCGCCGCCATATGCAGCGCCATGCGCCCTGTGCCGCAGGCCAGATCGAGCAGCGGCCCACCCAATCTTTGCGCCCACTGCTCGATGATGGGGTAATCCTCAGCGAAAGCGTCACAGACGAGATCGTAAGTCTGTGGGTCGCGGAATTCTTCAAACGAATCGTAGTCGATCATCAAAGGCTCTCTGAGTATCCATTTGAGCCATTATAATACCTTTTGACGTTTTAATCTTTTTCGAAGTCTTTACGCAGAAGGGCGAACAGGACGAGATCGTGGAACTCGTCCCACTCGTAATACTGATCTTCCTGCACGCCTTCGCGCCTGAAGCCGCACTTTTCCAGCACGCGGATCGAGCCGATGTTTTCAGCAGCGGCGTCGGCCTCGATCCGGTTCAGGTTGACCTGCTCGAAGCCGAACTGGATCATCGCGCCGACCGCTTCGGTCATAATGCCGTGATTCCAGTAGGCGAAGCCGAGATCGTAGCCAATCGAGGCGCGTCGATCCTGACGCAGAATATAGTTGAAGCCGCAGCGCCCGATCAGCCCCTCTTTCGGCTTATCCTTGAGCGTGATGCCCCAATCGACACGGCGGTGATCGTCAAAAGCGCGCTTGGTCTGCTCGATCAGATCATAGGCTTCGTCAATCGACTGCATCGGCTGGCCGGAATTGAGCCGGGTCACGCGGATGTCGCCGCGCACGCGAAACAGCGCCTCGGCGTCGGACAGGACGATCTCGCGCAGAAGCAGCCGCTCCGTCTCCAGAACGGGGAAGCGGGAAAAATCGAAGGTCAGGGACATGAATTGCTCGTCGGCTGGTTTACAGTTATGCTTACGTCGGTATCATTATCGGCGTGTGCGTGCGTTTGTCAACGTGAGGTGAAGCGGCTTGGCTAATCTGCGCCTCGTCTCGGAACGTCAACCTGACCCCGCTGATCTGGAAACGATCCGGCAGGGGCTATATCAGTTCAACATGCGCCGCACGAACGAATGGCATTACCTCGACGTTGCCATATTCCTGCGTGACGAGGCCAACGGCGTGCAGGGCGGCTTGCTCGGCACGGTCTGGGGCGGCTGGTTTCACGTCGAGTTTCTGTGGATTGCTGACGCACAGCAGCGGCAGGGCTACGGCGATCAACTGCTGCGTGCCGCCGAAGCCGAAGCCCGCGCTTACGGTGCGACCCACGCCTACCTCGAAACGTTCAGCTTTCAGGCGCGTGAATTTTACGAACGCTACGGCTATCAGGTCGCCGGGCAGTTAAACGATTATCCGCCGGGGCAAACCTATTACTTCCTCTCCAAGTCTTTCGACGATAAGGAATGAATGATGGCGCAGATCACGCTTTACCCGATGCTGCTGGAACCGACGCTGCACGTCAAGGTCTGGGGTGGGCGACACCTCGAAACGGTCATGCACAAGGCGCTGCCGACCGACGAACCCTACGGCGAAGCGTGGGAGATGCACGACACCTCGAAGGTGATCAACGGCGCGTTGGCGGGGCGCACGCTCGGCGATTTGCTGACGACTTACGGCGCTGACCTGATCGGCGACATCAGCGATCCGAAAGACGGGATGCCGCTGCTGGTCAAGCTGCTCGACGCGAATGACTGGCTCTCGGTGCAGGTTCACCCCAATGACGCGCAGGCCAAAGAACTGGAAGGCGAGCCGCGCGGCAAAACGGAAGCCTGGTACGTGATCAATGCCGAGCAGGACGCGCGCATCGTGATCGGCGTCAACCCCGACGCGACCCGCGAGGAAGTCGCTGCCGCCATTCGTGAAAATCGCTTCGAAGAGATGCTGGTTTACGCCAGCGTCGATGTGGGCGATATTCTCTACGTCGCTGCCGGGACGATCCACGCGCTTGGCCCCGGCGTGCTGGTCTACGAGATTCAGCAGTCGAGCGATACGACCTACCGCCTCTACGACTGGGGACGAATGGGACTGGATGGCAAGCCGCGCCCGCTCCACATTGACAAAAGCCTGATCGTCGCGCGGATTGGCAGTCTGCCGCCGATTGTCTATTCCGGCGGCGATCTGCGTCCGGTCGTCCCGGTGGTGGAAAGCCCATTTTTCGAGACGATTCTCCATCAACTGGACAATGCTTCCGCCGATCTCGATACGGAAAAACGCTTCTTTCACGTGCTGACCTGCATCGAAGGCGAAATGGGCATTCACGCGGCGGGGCACGACTCGATCACGCTGACGAGCGGGCGCTCGGCCTTCATTCCGGCGCGGATCGGAGCATACATGCTCAAGGGGACAGGGAAGGTTCTACGCTCGTATCAACATGCTTGAGCGGCAGAAACACGCGGAAGGTGCTGCCAGCACCGGGCTTGCTCTCTACGTCGATGCTGCCCTGATGCTCCTCAACGATCTTGGCGACAATCGACAGCCCTAAGCCCTGCCCGCCGACCGGACGATGCTCCTCGCCGCGATAGAGCCGCTTGAAGATGTGCGGCAGGATTTCGTCGCTGATGCCGATGCCCGTGTCGATCACGCTGATGACCACCCGATCCGCCTGCTGATAGGTGCGGATCGTGATCATGCCGCCCGGCGGCGTATAGTAGATCGAGTTATCGACCAACTGCATCAGGCATTGATAAAGCCAGCCTTCGTCGGCGTCAATCGAGGGAAGCTGCGGATCGAGGTCGAGCTTGAGCGCTTGCAGCTTTTCCTCGATCTGCGCGCGCTTGCGCACCTCGATCTGCTGAACGACGCTGTTGACGTTGAGCGCCCTGAAGCGGAACACGTCGCCGCGATCCAGCCGTGACATGGTGAGCAGGCCATCGACCAGATGCTCGATGTGATAGGTCTGCTCCTGAATCTGCTTGAAATGGTGATTGCGCTGCTTCACGTCCGAGACGCGGTTGAGCAGGTAGGCGCTCGTGTTGATGACCGAGAGCGGCGTGCGGAAATCGTGCGAAGCGGCGGCGATGAAATCGGCCAGAATTTGCACTTTTTCATGTTCCATCGCAATGGCAAGGCGCTGCTTTTCCATCTCCTTGAGTTCGGTTACATCCTTGCCAACCGACTGATATTCGATGATCTTGCCGCTTTCGTTGATGATGGCGTGGTCGCGCCACTGATGCCAGCGTACCGATCCATCGCCCATGTAAGCGCGGTTTTCCGAGGTGATGACCGGATTTTCGGCAGTCAGCGAGCGCAGCGTGTTCAGCACGCTCGCTTGATCGCTTTCATGAATCGAGGGTAGAAAGGTGCTGCCGATCAGTTCTTCGCGGCTTTTGCCAAAATAGCGGCAGTAAGCATCGTTGACGAAGGTCAGCACGAAGTCGGGCGTATAGCGGCAGATCAGTTCGCTCTGGTCTTCGACGACGGCGCGATAGCGGGCTTCACTTTCACGCAGCTTTTGCTCCGCCAGCTTGCGTTCGGTGATGTCGCGGATCGCGCTCGACACCAGCGTGCCGCTTTCCGTCTCCATCGGGCTGAGGCTGATCTCGACCGGAAACTCGCTGCCATCCTTGCGCAAGGCGAACAAATCCATACCGTGACCCATCTGGCGCGCTACGGTGTCGGCGTAGTAGTAGGCGCGATGCCCCGGATGCTTGTCGCGGAATTTCGTTGGCACGAGCATCTCGACCGACTGGCCGATGAGTTCG
>DASZXN010000175.1:0-4544 GCA_035545875.1 Phototrophicaceae bacterium | reverse complement strand
ACTGGACGACGATGAAATTCTTGTGTTCGCTCTCATTCGCGCGCTGACAATCATTGGCGAGGCGGCGAGCAACGTGACCGAATCATTTCGTGAAGCGCATCCACAAATCTCATGGGCATTGATTATTGGAATGCGTCACCGGGTCGTTCAGGCCTATTTTGAGGTTGATCTCGACATCGTTTGGGACACCGTGACCAAAAATCTGCCGACTCTTCTCAACCAACTTGATAGCTTATTGCCAAACGACGATGAACCCGAATGAGAACACCGCATTGGCTCAAGCCTGACCTCATCGCCGTCATCGCCCTGATTCTGCTGTGGCTGTTGTTTTACTGGCGCTTGTTCACGCCCAACGCCGCCGATCAAGCCTCGCTCAAGCAAGGGGATTTCTCCGGTCAGTTCGTGACCTTCGCCGGGTATCAGTACCAGCGCTTCGCCGAGGGGCAGGTTCCTCTCTGGAATCCCTACAACAACGGCGGCCTTCCGTTTATCGCGGATACGCAAGCGGCGGTCTTTTATCCGCCGCGCCTCGTGACCATCGCCCTCAGCAAGCTCGCGGGCGGCTGGACGTATCACGCGCTCGAACTGGAAATGACCTTTCACGTGCTCGCCTTCACGCTGCTGATGTACGCCTTCGTCAAGCGGCTGACACGCAGCGTCCTCGGCGCGTTCATCGCCACGATCATCGCGGGCTACGGCGGCTATTTGTCAGGCTATCCGCCGCTGCAACTGGCGCTGCTCGAAGCCGGAATCTGGCTGCCGCTGGCAGCGCTCGGCCTCTTCGAAGCGACGCGTGGGGAGCGGATTCGCTGGCGCTGGCTGGTCGTGACCGGCTGCGCGCTCGGCCTCTCGTGGATGGCAGGTCACTCGCAGACGAGCTTTTTCCTCACTTATCTGCTCATCGCCTATTTCGCCTACCGCGTCTGGACGATGCAAATTTTGTCGTTTACCGTAGGGGCACGGCGCGCCGTGCCCCTACAAAACGAACGCATAGAGCGATTGATCGCCTTCATCATCGGCGTGGCAATCTTCGGTGTGATCTCGTTCGGATTAGCGTCGGTGCAACTGCTGCCCGGCTTCGAGTATCTGGCGCGGACGACGCGGGCAGGCTTCGGCTATGACGCCAAGAGCAACGGCTTCCCGCTGCAAGACATCGCCCAGATGATCGTGCCGGGCGTCGTCAGCGAATGGTCGCCGCTCTGGATCGGCATGAGTGGGCTGATTTTGGCGCTGATCGCGTTGTGGCGGCGTGCGTCACAGGCACGATTCTGGGGGATCGTCGCCCTGTTCGCGCTGCTCTGGAGCTTTGGCGCGAACAGCGCGCTCTACCCTCTGCTCTACAACATTCTGCCGGGACTGTATTTCTTTCGTGGGCAGGAGCGCGCCGCCTATCTGGTCGTGGATAGCCTCGCCATTCTCGCGGGGCTGGGCGCTGCTGAACTGACGCGCTGGGATAGCCTGCGCGATCACGTCGCCGGGCTGCGCCTGCGCCTATGGCTCAACCGAGCGTTTACGCTCGCGCTGGCGCTGGGCGCACTGATCTTCATCGCGTGGATCGGCAATACGTCGGCTTATACTTCGGCAGTTCGTGGGATTACGCTGACCATCGTCGCGCTTGGCGTGACCTATTTCATCGTATCGATTGCTTCGACGCGCAGCCAGCAGCGAATTTTGTGGGCGCTGGCGCTACTGGTTGTGTTCGAATTGTTCACCTTCAACCTCGACTCGCCCAATGTCTACGATCACGTGCCGCCGCCTCAACAGATCAGCATGTCGCCGCCGCCGCTGATCGCGCAGGTAGCGGCAGATACCGATACGCCCTTCCGCGTCGATGGCGCGCGTGGCCTGACCGACAATTTCGGCAGTCTCTACGATGTAGCCGACATTAATGGGATTAGTCCGCTGTTCATGGAAGGCCCGTACAACATCATTCAGGGTGACGTGCCTGATCCGGTCTCGTGGGAAGTGTTCGCCGTGCGCTACGTGCTGACCGACTGGAAAGAACTGCCGATCCCCTCGACCATCGTCGGCACAGGGACGGATCGCTACGGCGCGATCAATCTGCACCAACTGACCAATCCGCGCCCGTTCGCGCAGTTGATGTACAGCGATGCGCTCGTCGGCAGCGACGATCAAGCCTACGCCATGCTCAAAGACCCGAATTTCAACGTGCGCCAGACGATCATCCTGCAAAGCGATCCCGGCGTCACGGCGACCAATGATCCGCCGCAGGCCGCCACCGTGACGAGCTTTGCGCCCGAAGCGATTTCGATTCAGGCCAGCACGCCCAAGCCTGCCATCCTCTCAATTGCCATACCACAGTATCCCGGCTGGTACGCGACCATCGACGGTACGCCCACCGACATTCTCCGTGCCTATGGCGCATTGTCGGCAGTGGTTGTTCCGGCGGGCGATCACACCGTTCAATTGACCTACAATCCCCTCAGCTATCGCATCGGCGTGATTCTGAGTCTGGTCACATGGATCGCGCTGGTTATACTGGGGATTATCTTGCTCGTGCGTACATTCGCAGGGGCAGGCAACCGAAGGTTGCACCATGCCTCGCCCCTACACAATGCCACTGATGAGGGAATTTAGCCGATGCAGTCTACCGACAGCCTGCAAAACTGGATCGCTCGGCTGGATCGGCGCGTTTACGCCATCCTGATCGGCCTTGCCATCGGGATCATTGGCGGCGGGATCGGCCTGCTGATCGCTGCCTTCGACCCGCTGCTGGCTTTCGGCGCGGTCTTTGGCGTGCTGATCGCGCTTTACGTGCTGACCAACGTCTCGGCGGCGCTCTATGCGACCGTAGCGATGATGGCTTTCCTGCCTTTCGGCACCGTGCCGTTCAAGATCGCCTTCACGCCGAGCCTGCTCGATGGCGCGATGGGCGCGTTCCTGCTGGTCTACCTGTTCCAGTGGATGACCGGGAAACGGCAATTGTCCCAAACTTCGTTTGAGTTTCGCCTGACGCCTGTCTACGCGCCGCTGCTGCTTTATATCGGCTGGCTGATCTTCAGCTTCGCGCTTGGCCTGCGCTATGCCCCGCCGACCGCGCAAATCCTGCGCGAGTTCATGGAAGCTCTCCTGAGCATCGGCATGGTCTTCATTCTGGTCGATCTGCTGCGCGACCCCGCCAGCTTCAAGCGACTGCTGTTCATTATCGCAGCGGCAGCGACTGTCGAGGCGCTTGTCGGTATCATCCTCTATGTGATCCCCGATGCTTTAGCCGAGCGCACGCTCGTCCGGTTAGCGCGGATCGGCTACCCCAACGGCGGCGTGATCCGCTACATCAACGATGACCCGGCTGAGGCGGAACGCGCGATTGGCACGTGGGTCGATCCGAATGCCTTTGGCGGCTTTCTGGTCGTCACGGCAGCGATGATCGCGCCGCAGGTGTTCGCCTGGCGACCGGTCGTGCGCTGGCGCATCGTCGCGTGGGGAATGCTTGGGCTGGTGTCACTGGCGCTGCTGCTGACTTATTCGCGCGCCTCGATGCTGGCGCTCGGCTTCACGATTTTGTTCGTCGGCCTGTTTCGCGGCAATCGCAAGTTCATCGCGCTGGTACTGCTCGCGCTAATCGGTATTCTCATACTCCCGCAAACCCGCGATTACGTCGTCCGCTTCGTCGAAGCCTTCACCGCCAGCGACCTCTCGACGCAGATGCGCCTCGGCGAATACGGCGACGCACTCCGCCTGATCCGCGAATACCCGGTGACGGGCGTCGGCTTCACGGGCACGCCCTCGATTGACCTCTACACCAACGCCGCCAGCATGTACCTGATCATGGCGAACCAGATTGGTTTGGTCGGCGTGGGCATCTTCGCGGCGACGATGCTCAGTGTTTTCGGCTATGGCTTGCGAGCTTGGCGGCGCATCGGCGACAATCCCGAACTGCGTCCGCTGCTGCTCGGCTTTCACGCCGCGCTGTTGGCCGCGCTGATCAACGGCGCAGCCGATTTGTACTTCTTCCGCCTCGACTTTCACGCCTCGATCACGCTGTTCTGGCTGGCCGTCGCGCTCTCGCTGGCGAGTTCACGCATGGCTTTGGACGCGCATATAATAGAAGCAAGCGAGCAAGAGGTAAGCGGATGATCATTCAGAAAATGACTGTCGAAGCGTTCGACGCATTCACCGAACTGCCAGAGAATGCCGATAAGCTGTTTGAATTCATCGGGGGAGAAGTCGTTGAAGTGCCATCGAACGCCTTTACATCCAAAATTTCAATCAAATTTGCTATCCGTATTGGATTTTTCGTCGAGGAGCACGATCTCGGCCATACCACCGGCGAAGCAGGCGGCTACATGGTCTTTGGCGAACGCTATGCGCCGGATGTCGCCTTTATCTCCACAGTGAAACAGCCCGAACTCGCTCAACGCGGCTACAACCCTAATCCACCCGATCTCGCCGTCGAAATCGATTTTCCTTCGACTTACGAATCGCAGCGTAATCTGCGCATCAAAACCGGGAACGATCTTGCGGTAGGAACGGTCGTTTGGATCGTTTACCCGGAAACCAAACAGGTCGAAGTCTATGCGCCG
>DASZXN010000174.1:0-12258 GCA_035545875.1 Phototrophicaceae bacterium | reverse complement strand
AGCGGATCGAGGCTTGCCCGGCGATGTGCAGCACGGCATCAACGCCCATGTCGAAAACGGTCGCTACTACAGACGGATTGCGCACATCGCCAGAGACGAAAAAAGCGGCTGGATGGACAGAATCGCGTTTGCCCGTGCTCTCGTTGTCGAGAACGATCACCTGATCGCCACGCTCGATCAGCCGCTCGACGATGTGCCCGCCGATGAAGCCCGCGCCGCCTGTCACCAGAATCCGCTGCGCAGCCGTCATGAGGCGGGCGGATTCTGGATCGCCGTGTACAACTGCTCGGCGGCGATCTCGTCGGCTTCGATGCTTGGATGCGAATCGAAGCGGTTGACCGTGATTTCGGAAACGGACTTGCCACGCAGCACGTCGGTCATATCGACCACCTGCACGTTCTGGGAGCGAAAAAAGTCGCTGACGCGCTTGGTCGCGGGCGTCGAGGCATCAACCTCGGCCAACTGCGGCCAGACCAGCGCGATCATACGGACGTGATTGCGCTGCGCCCACGCGACCATTTCGTACAGGCGCGGCACCTGCTTGTTCCAGATGTCGTCGTTGCTGTAAACGCCGATCAGGTCGCTGGCGAAGTTATTGGCGCGGGTCGCTGACGAGAATTGGGCGATGTCGTAGTAAATGTAATTCGGCACGAAGAAGGTCTGAACGACCCAATTGATCGCTGGACTTTGCGGGAAGGCGAAGTTGTTGTCCGGGCTGAGCGACGTGCCATGAATCAGATAATCCACGTCGTTGAGATAGTAGGAGAGGATGAATATGTTCGGGCGGTACGGGTAGCGATCCAGATTGTAGAGTTCCACGTCGCTGTCCCAGCCCGACTGCGCGATCACGTTCACATCGTAGCCTGTGCCGAGCATCTTTTCGAGTTTTTGCGGGAAGGTATCGTTCAGGTTATTGATGCCGTGCCCCATGACGAACGAATCGCCCACAACCGCAACGCGAGTGAGCGGGTGATTGGGATCGTCCGGCGTCGGCTCGTAATCGCGGTAGCCGAGCGAGTTGTTCTGCGCCCAGCCGAAATCCTTGTACCACCAGTAATTCATGGCCGTGAAGCCATAGCCATCGGTCGTGATGTAGAAAATGCGCAGGTATGCTTCGCCGCCAATCAGGATGAGAATCAGCGTCGTTACCGTGATCATGATGCCTGTGAGCTTGCTTTGGCCGAGCCGGGCGCCTATTGCGCGCACGTCTGGCTCGTGAATATCGTAGCCGAGCAGGTAAATCAAGCCGATGAAGGCAACTGCAATGTAAGCCAACTCGACGGGCGATAATTGTCGTCCGTTGGTCGGCTGATAAGGCACGAGCCACAAACCAAGCGCCACGACGACGTAGATCAGAAGCACCAGCCAGTAGAGGATGGCGTGCGCGTGCAGCCAGTTCAGCGGTGCGGCGACCAAGCGGCGCACGGGAGTTGGCAGCAGCGCAAGCAGCGTGACGATCCACAGCAGCACGATCAACGGGTAAAGCCAGCTTTCCTGTGACGTGGGCTGCGCTTGCGTGGCGGCGAAGGTCGCGCCGAGCAGGAGCATGATCCACAGCCCGGCGATCCAACGATTAATCATTCAGGCATCCTCTTAGGTAGCGTCACGGGCACAGCGGAAGCCAACGAACCAGTCGCGCCCATCGGGATCCATGTGGAAGCGCATGGTCGCGCCTGCTGCGAAGTCGAGATAGCTGCGGTTGCCGCCGCGATAGACGTGCGGGCTAGTCGTATCGTTGGGGTTTTCACGGCCATCGCTGGCGTTATAGGGATAAGGCTTGTAAATGCTGCTCACCCACTCGAACACGTTGCCCGCCATGTCGAGCGCGCCGACCCACGAAATGCCGCCCGGCTTGCTGCCGACATCTTCGGTGGTGCCGGGATCGTTGCGGTCAAAGACCAGATCATTGTCGTTCAAGGCGTTGCCCCAGGGATAGATATAGCTGTCGGGGCCACGCGCCGCGTATTCCCATTCAGCTTCAGTGGGCAGACGATCTCCCTGCTTGGCGCAGAAATCGCGCGCTTCCGACCAGAGCAGATTCTCGCGCGGGCGGTTGGGGCCAGAGAAATGACCCTCAGAGCCGTACTGCGCGTTAGTGACTTCCGTGCGGTCGATCCAGAAGGCTTTCTGAAAGCAGATTTGACTGGCAGGCCGCTCATCGCGCCGCCCGTCGTTGTTGCCCATCGTGAAGCAGCCCGCTGGAACCAGCACCATTGGTACACCGTCGAAGGCTTGCGTCACGATATGCCAATCGACGTTATGGGTAACGGAAGTCGGAGCAGGCGTGGTAGTCGGTTGCGTCGGGGTCGTGCTACAGGCCGCGATCAGCATTAGCAGTAGCATTCCCAAAGCTCGTTTTAAGATTGCCAATGCCGCGCCCATCCTGCTCATCGATCACGGCGAAAGATTATGCCTGTATGCACGGCTGTAATCAAGCTGCGAAATCGTAATCTCCCACGAAAGAGTTCTTAAACTGAGAGCCTGCGCGGAATCAGTCGAGCGTGTAGTATAGTTTAAAGAAGATTTAAAAATGAACGAGATAAGGACGACATGATGGCGATTCTAGGGATAGACGTTGGCGGAACAGGCATCAAGGGCGCTCCGGTCGATACCCAAGAAGGGAAGCTGCTTGATGAGCGTTTTCGCGTGCTGACGCCTGAGGGCGCGAAGGTCAACGACGTGGTAGACGCCATCGCAGAGGTGGCGAAACACTTCAACTGGACGGGCGAAATCGGCTGCGGCTTCCCGACAGTCGTCAAGAAAGGCACGATTTACACGGCAGCCAACATCGATTCGGGTTGGATCGGCGTCAACGCCAAGTCGCTGATCGAGAAGAAAACCAAGTGCCGCACCCACATGATCAACGACGCGGACGCCGCAGGTCTGGCCGAAATGCACTTCGGCGCGGGCAAGGACAACAAGGGCGTGGTGTTTATGGTGACGGTAGGTACCGGGATCGGCACAGCGTTGTTCGTCAACGGCGAACTGCTGCCGAACACCGAACTCGGTCATCTGGTCATTCGCGGCAAGGAGGCCGAGCATCGCGCGTCAGATCGGGTGCGGCGCGAGAAAGAACTCTCGTGGAAACAGTGGTCGAACCGCTTCAACGAATATCTGGTTTATATTGAAAAGCTGTTTTGGCCTGATCTCATCATTATTGGCGGTGGCCTGAGCAAGAGCTTCGCCAAGTTCGCGCCGAGTTTCAAAGTGCAGTCGCCCGTTGTCCCGGCGCAAATGCTCAACGAGGCCGGGATTGTCGGCGCGGCGATGGCTTTCAGCCACCCTGAAATCTAACCATGCAGGATAAGCTCGCGCTCAGGGCGAGTCATGCGGGGATGCGCCTGATCGCGCAGATGACGATCTACAACAGCACCGACTTTGATCGGCTGCGCGTCTACATCACCGAGAGCTACCATCCTGATTTGTTGGCCGAGCGCTCAGTCGATGAGCGGCTGACGGAACTCCATGATCAATACGAATGGCTCGGTAAAGTGCGCATCCAGCAGGTCATTGGCACCGATGAACATCGCGTGATCGTGCTGCTGGCGGCGGAGAAGGTAGACGGCTACTTCTTCAACCTGATGGAAGTCGAAGAAGATTACCCACATCGCGTAATCGAGTACAAGATTTCGTTTGATGAGATTTGAAGCAGAATAAACGATCAGGGCAGGTCTTAGACCTGCCCCTACGGATACTGCGCGGTTTTAGATGTCGAGGTTGCGGACGCTCTTGGCGTTTGACTGGATAAAACGGCGGCGCGGTGGAACGCTCGCGCCCATCAGCATGTCGAAGACCTGATCGGCTTCCGCCGCATCCTCGATAGTTACCTGAAGCAGCGTGCGCTGCTGCGGATCCATCGTCGTCTCCCACAACTGATCCGGGTTCATTTCACCGAGACCCTTATAGCGGCTGACCTTGATCTTCTCCGGGTCTTTGTACTTGCTCAGACCACGATTCAGGATTTCGGTTTCGCTCAACCCCGCCTCGCCGTAGAGATATTCGACGTTCTTGCCTTCCTGAAGGCGGAAGATCGGCGGTTGGGCGATGTAGAGGTGGCCTTCCTGAATCAAATTGCGCATGTGGCGGAAGAAGAAGGTCAGCAGCAGCGTGCGAATGTGACTGCCGTCCACGTCCGCGTCGGTCATGACGATGATGCGTCCATAGCGCAGATTGGCGACACTAAAATCTTCGCTGATGCCCGTGCCGAGCGCGCTGATCAGCGCCGTGATTTCGTTGTTGTCGAGCATTTTGTCGAGGCGCGCGCGTTCAGTGTTGAGAATCTTGCCACGCAGCGGCAGGATCGCCTGGAAATGACGATCACGGCCTTGCTTGGCCGAGCCGCCGGCGCTGTCGCCCTCGACGATGTAGATTTCGGCGTTATCGCCATGCGACGAGCAGTCGGCCAGCTTGCCGGGGAGAGTCGAGCTATCGAGCAGGCTGGGGCCGCTGCGCACCAGATCGCGGGCTTTACGAGCGGCTTCACGAGCGCGCATACTGGTCATACATTTTTCGACGATTTTGCGGGCTTCACGCGGGTTCATTTCAAGGAACTCGTTGAACGCTTCGGTCACGACCGACGAAACCGCGCCCTGGACTTCCGGGTTAATCAGCTTGACTTTCGTCTGGCTCTCAAATGAGGGATGCGGATGCTTGATGCTGACAATCGCCGTGATGCCTTCAAGCGTGTCGCTGCCGGAGAAGTTCGGGTCTTTTTCCTTGAGCAGCCCGGCCTTGCGCGAATAGCGGTTAATCACGCCTGTGATCGCTGAACGCAGACCCGTCAGATGTGTTCCGCCGTCCGGGTTGTTGATCGTATTGGCGATGGCAAGCTCGGTCACGTTCGAGGTGTCGGTATACTGGAACGCCGCCTCGACGCCAATCGTGAACGGCTCTTTGCCTTCCGGGGCAATCTCAACGCCGCGCTCGACGTAAACGACCGGATGCAGCGCTTCGCGGTTGCGGTTGAGATAGCTGACAAACGACTGCACACCGTCCTCGAAATAGAAGGTCGTTTCGTGCGGGAACGGCTTGATGCGCTCGTCGCGCAGCGTGATGGTTACGCGGCGAGTGATAAAAGCCATCTCGCGGAAACGCTGCGCCAGGGTTGCGTAATTGAACTCGTTCAGTTCCATGACGGTGAAATCGGGCTTGAATGTCACGGTTGTGCCCGTTGACTCGCCCGGTTCCATATCCCGAATCGGCTTTACTTGGCTGGCGGGCTTGCCTTCGTGATAGGTCTGCTGCCAGACCTTCCCTTCGCGGAAGACCGTCGCGGTCAATTCCTTCGAGAGCGCGTTGACCGCCGAAACACCCACACCATGCAAGCCCCCACTGACCTTATAAGCGCTGTTATTGAACTTGCCGCCTGTGCCAATCTCCGTCATCACCATTTGCAGGGTCGAGACGCCAGTTTGCTTGCTGATGCCGACCGGAATACCACTGCCGTTATCGGCAACCGAGGCGGTATTATCATCGTGGAGCGTCACAAAAATGTGATCGCAGCGCCCAGCAAGCGCCTCATCGATGGAGTTATCGACGACTTCGTAAATCAGGTGATGGAGCGCGCGCGCATCCGTACCACCCACGTACATACCGGGGCGCAGACGGACGTGCTCCATCGGGTTGAGCCGAATAATTGCATCTTCATCATACGCTGGTGCGGAAACGGGAGCAGTAACTTTCTCAACCATTGAATCTCCTCATCGTTGCTGCCTGAAACCCCATGCCCATAACCATCCCATCCCGCCAACAGCGGCTGAACGTTCGGCTGTTCATGATTGGGTGAATCAGGGATTCTATACGGTGATTTTCATGTGACTTGCTTCATTTATTATATACCATTGTGGGGATTTCGACAATGAGGGAAAACATGCGTTCTGCCGACGCTCTCGCTTGACAGCCCTCTGGCTCTATCTTACAATGCCAGAAAGACGCCCCTGTAGCTCACCCGGATAGAGCGCGCGCCTTCTAAGCGTGAGGCAACAGGTTCGAGTCCTGTCAGGGGCAAATTAAAAATTGCTTCGGCAAACAAAAATGCCTGCATCGCGCAGGCATTTTGATTCGCTAGAGTAACGCTCAGGCCATGATTTCTTCGTAGAGCGCGCGTGTTTCCGGCGCGAGCTTGTTGTTGAGTTCCTGCGTCATGCGCTGATAATGCGCGGCGGCTTCGCTGCGGCGACCGAGCCTGGTATACAGCTTCATGATCTCGCGGTGGATGTCTTCGCGGTTCATGTTTTCATTGACGGCGCGCTGATACAGGCCGAGCGCGTGTTCGGGGCGGCCTTCCGCCAGCCGGTGCTGCGCCATCTCGTTGAGCGCTTCGAGATAGCCCGCCTGAAAATCGACGCGGCGGTCGAGAATCCAGCGGTCGCTGTGACCTTGCAGGAAGGGGCCGCGATACAGATCAATCGACTTCTGGAAAGCGGCAATGCGGTTCGGATTATTGCGGTCGCGTCCGTCCATCAAGCGGCTGGCGAAGTGCATCACGTCGTAATCGATGTCCAACTCAGGGTTGATGCGATAGTAGCCATCGAGATGTACCAGCACGTCCATGTCGAGCGCTTTGTGCAGGCGGCGCTTGGTCACGTGGAAAACATTGACGGCCTGATCGGTGTCCAGCTCCGGCCAGAAGGCTTCGCAGATTTCCGAGCGCGTGATCACCGGACGGTCGAGCGCGAAGAAGAAGAGCAGGCGCGGCAGATGGCCTTCCCAGGTGTCAATCGGCTTGTCGTTGAAAAGGACGAAGCCGGGGCCAAGGGCGTAGACTTCGAGCGTCTGGCGGCCATGCCCCTGAATGTCGTAGAAATTCTCGTGGATCAGCTTGCTGTCCTCAAGGATCAGCGCGCGACCCTGCGCGATCATTGAGACCCAGGGCAACCGGGGCAGGGTGCGGCTGTTGATCACGATGCGGCAGTGAGCGGGCATTCGGGCGATGGTACGCTCGATAAACCACTGAATATCGTCAGCAACGTCGCTGCGGTCATATTCATCTAAAATGAGAATGTAAGGTTCTGGACTGAGATCAGCAAGGTCTTGGATAAACGTGTCCAGAAGTTTGCCGAGATTGTTGTAATCTTCGGGTTCGAGCATGTTGATGTGCCGCCCGAACATCGGGTTCTGGTTAGCGATGTCATGGGTGATGCCATCGAGAAAGGATGGCACGCTGATGTCATCGGGGCCGAGCGCGTAGTAGAAGGTTTTGTAATCGGACGAATTGAGTAGGTGCGCAAGCAGGACTGAACGAAAGCGGCTGTTGGGATGCAGCAAAATCGTCCGAGTATTGTCGAGATAGCTTTTGAAGGTTTCGTAGATTTGCTCTACTATTGCATAAAGATTCATAGCAATGAAGGCTCCTGATTGCAAAAGCACATCGTCCGTGATTTTACCATAGCTTATAAAGTTTATGCTAATTTGAAGGTACTTATTGATTACCGAATCGCATTTATGTATTGTGTTTGTTCGGCTTACTGTAGTGTCGTGAAGAGGCTATGAAACCGGAACGCACACTGGGACTTTCACTCGCGATTATTGCCAGCGTAATACTGTTCACTGTACTCCCCTTTATGCAGATCGCTACTTTGCTGCTGTTGAACTACCGTTTGCGCAACGTCGATCTGAATATGCCGGGGAGCAGTGGCGCGGTCGCGCCGATTGCCAGCGGCGGGAATTTCATGGGCGTAGACAACAACGCCGTGATCATTCAGAGCGTGCTCGGCCTGATTTTTCTGGTGATCGCCTTCTATGCCTGGCGCGGACGACCAAGCTGGATTCGCTTTGCGACGCTGACGGCGGTCGTCGTGCTGACCGTCGTCACGGTGGTGTACAGCGTAATTCCACTCTCTCATGATCCCAACCTGAACAACGGCATCGACTCCGGTCAATCGCTGGCGCAAACGCTGCTGTCCGGGCGGCTGATGCTGAGTTTGCTGGTCGCCCTGTATGTAGTCTGGTATATGAATCGCGGGCCAGCGCGCGCCTACTATCGCGGCTACTATCTGGCCGATCCGAACGATGCCGCGCCAAACGCTCACTGATTGACCGGGACGTTTTTCGCTTGCTCACTCATTTCCAGCGCGACCAATTCACGGCGCAGCGTTTTGCCAACGGTTGATTTGGGCAGTGCTTCGACGAAAGTGTAGCGGGTTGGTATTTCGTAGCGCGCCAGATGCGGCGAGCAGTGATCAATCAACGCCTGCGGTGTCACGGTGCAGTTCGGACGTAAGACGATCCACGCTTTAAGCGCTTCCTGCCCCACTTTATCAGGATGCGGGATCGCGGCGACGCAAACGTCGAGCACCGCCGGATGATCGGCCAGCACCTTCTCGACGTTGGTCGGGTAAACGTTGTAGCCGCCGATCAGCGCCATGTCTTTCTTGCGATCCACCAGATAAAAATAGCCGTCCTCGTCCATGCGCGCGATGTCGCCTGTGTAGAGCCACAGTTTGCCATCCTTGCCCATGCGCAGAACTTGGGCAGTTTCGTCGGGCATTCCGTGATAGCCAGTCATCAACTGCGGGCAGTTGATGACCAGTTCGCCGATTTCGCCCACAGGCATTTCCGTTTCGCCATCCTCAAGGTTGACGACCCGTGCCTCAACATCCGGGAAGGGCAGGCCAATCGATCCGGCGCGATTTTCGTTGTGAACGGGATTGGCATGGGTGGCGGTTGGCGTTTCGCTCAGACCATAGCCTTCGAGCAGCGTGCCGCCGCTCAAGCGCTCGAACTCGCGCTTGACCACTGGCGGCAGCGGAGCCGATCCGCTCATGCAGACGCGGATACTGCTCAGGCTGACTTTGCCGGAAGTGACACTCGGATAGTTGTTGATCGCGTTGTAAAGAGCGGGTACACCCATGAAGATCGTCGGCTTGTACTTGTCGATGCACCCGATCAGATCAGTAATGTCGCGGGCGTTGGGGACGAGGACAATCCGAGCGCCAAGCGCTATGGCAAAGCCAACGACGGTAATTAGTCCATAGACGTGGAAAAATGGAATCGCGCCGAGGAAAATCTCGCCACTGCCATCCTGATTGCCGGTTTTGCCGAGCAGCACAGCCTGACATTGCAGCGTGTTGGCGACGAGCGCCTTATGCGTAGACATAGCGGCTTTGGGAATGCCCGTCGTGCCGCCAGTGTACTGAAAAATCGCCAGATCAGAACCGCTGACCTGCACATTGGCTTTTTTGCCTGTGAATCGGGCGTACAAATCTTGCAGCCAAACGTCACCGGATTGAAGATTGGCGAGAAAATGACCGTCTTTTTTCTCGCGTGCCAGCGTGAACAGAACGCGCGCCAGCGGCGGCAGATATTCCTTGACGTTGCTGACGATCACGGTCTTGACGCGCGTCTGTGACTGAATCTGCTTGACGAGCTTGTAAAAGAGCGTCAGCGTGATCACAATCTCCGCGCCACAGTCGGCAATCTGATCACGCATCTTTTCGGCAGGGTAGGTGGGGTTCGTCGCCGTGACCACGCCGCCCGCCTTGAGGATGCCGAAGTAGGCGACGATGAAGGCCGCGACGTTGGGCATCACAATAGCGACACGATCCCCTTTTTTCAGGCCGAGATCGATGAATGCGGCGCTCAAGGCATCGGAAGCTTGATCGATCTGAGCGTAGGTCAACTCGCTGCCAACACGACCGATCCCCGGCAGATGGGCACTGGTGACGACAGCGACATTGTTGGGCGCAGCAGCAGCACGATCCCGAAGCAACTGAAAAAGCGGAATTTCGGGGTAAGGCGTAAGACTGGCTGGAACGCCGGGATCATAATGCTTGACCCAGGGTCGCTCCGCGTAGCTGACCATAAAAGTCACTCCAAAATGAATCTATTTCCATGAAACTTAATGGTCAGTATAATCGAATCGCGGTTCGATTGTCAAAACAGTAAATTGTGAGGATTACGGCTGTTCCAAAGCCCACGCGCGCCATTCTTCCGGGAAGGTCGTGACGCGACCCTCTTTGGTGATACAAATGTGCTTGGTCGAGCCGGTCACGTGGAGTTCGCGCGTGTCGGCATCGACGATCTCGTAGCTGAAGGTCATCATGCGGCTTTTCATTTCCTCGATCCAGCAGCGCACCGTCAGGCGCTGACCGTAAACCGCAGGTTTGACGTAGCGGGCATGAACTTCGGTTACGGTGAGAAAGCGACCCGTGCGCTCGAAGCTGGCATAGTCGCTGCCACGCTGACGGGCGTAGCTGGTGCGACCTTCCTCGAAGTAGACGATGTAGCTGGCATGATGGACGATACCCATCGCGTCGGTTTCGGCGTAGCGGACGTAAAAGCTCGTTTCCTTGACGATCCGTTCAGCCACGCGTATCTTCCTTGCGTGTACTGTGGCGGCGTTCGAGCTCGGCGCAGACATCAGCGAGCGTGATGCCTTTGGCTGCCATCAGAACGAGCGTATGATAGAACAGATCGCTCAGTTCGCCGATTTGCAGATCGCGCGGCTGACTGAGCGCCGCGACCACGACCTCGGTTGCTTCTTCGCCGACTTTCTGGGCGATGCGGCTGATGCCTTCGTCAAATAGTTTATTGGTGTAGCTGCCCGGCTTGGGATGCTGCTGGCGATCCTGAATAATTGACTGTAAATCGCTGAGGGTGAACGTCTCAGGCATGAACCACTTCCTCTAAGGTACGGTAAAAACACGACGTTTCGCCCGTATGACAGGCCGGGCCAGCCGGGTCAACCAGCACGAGCAGGGTATCAGCATCACAATCGACGCGGATTTCGCGCACGCGCTGGATATTGTTCGAGGTCGCACCCTTATGCCAGAGTTCCTGACGGCTGCGGCTCCAGAAAACGGTTTCGCCTGTCGCCAGTGTCCAGCGCAGCGATTCCTCATTCATGTAGGCGACCATGAGGACTTGCAGCGTTTCGGCGTCCTGCACGATTGTTGGGATCAGGCCGCGTTCATCCCATTTCAGGGTGGCTTTTAAAGCCTCAAAGTTCATTGCCATGACGTTATGCGCGCTCCCATCCACTCAGGCGGATCGGAATCCCTTGCTCGGCCAGATAGCGCTTGAGATCGCCGACGCGAATCTCGTTGTAGTGAAAGAGCGTCGCGGCGAGGGCGGCATCAGCGCGACCAACGGTGAGCGCCTGACAAAAATGCTCCATTGTGCCCGCGCCGCCCGACGCGATCACCGGAATGGAAACTGCTGCGGCGACAGCCTGAGTCAGTTCGAGATTATACCCCGCTTTGGTGCCGTCCCGATCCATGCTCGTGAGCAGGATTTCGCCCGCACCGCGCCCCTCGACCTCGCGCGCCCAGTCGAGCGCGTCTTTGCCCGTCGGGATGCGCCCACCGTTGATAAAGACTTCCCAATGCCCATCGACCCACTTCGGATCGATGGCGACGACGATACACTGGCTGCCGAAGCCCCACGCACCCTCGTCAATCAGTTCAGGCGTGCGAATCGCCGCGCTGTTGATCGAAACCTTATCCGCGCCGGCCAACAGGGTCGCGCGAATATCGTCGATGGTGCGGATACCGCCGCCGACGCAGAAGGGGATGAAGATGCTGTCGGCGACGTGGCGCACCATGTCGAGCGTGGTGTTGCGCGCCTCATGCGAGGCCGTGATGTCGAGAAAGACCAGTTCGTCCGCGCCTTCACGGTCGTAAATCACGGCCTGCTCGACCGGATCGCCTGCGTCGCGCAGATCGACAAAGTTGACGCCTTTGACGACGCGCCCATCTTTCACGTCAAGGCAGGGGATAATGCGTTTGGCGAGCATTTAATTTCCTTCCGCTGCGGCGAGCGCGTCGCGCAGACTCAGCCGCTTCTCGTACAAAGCCATGCCGATCACCGCTCCGGCGACCTCATTGGCTGCCAACTGGCGAATTTCCTCAACCGTGCTGACACCGCCTGATGCGATCACTTGCAAGCCTGTTTCCCGTCCAAGCGCAATCGTGCCGTCAACGTTGCTGCCGCCGAGTCCACCATCGCGGCTCACGTCGGTGTAGAGGGCGTGACGCACGCCGAGGGTATACATCTGCTGCCCGAACTCAATCGGCGTGATTTCAGCGCTCTGCTGCCAGCCATGTGTGGTGACTTTGCCGTCGCGGGCGTCGAGCGCCACACCAACCCGCTCCGCGCCCCAGCGGTCAATGGCGGTTTTGACGACTTCGGGCTGCTGCACGGCAATTGTGCCGAGGACTACCCGGCTCGCGCCGCGCTCGAAGGTCAGGGCAATATCTTCGAGACTGCGTAAGCCGCCCGCGAACTGGATTTTCACTCTGAAGTCGGCGGCGGCTTCAA
>DASZXN010000173.1:0-3859 GCA_035545875.1 Phototrophicaceae bacterium | reverse complement strand
CTCTACTACCCGACGCAGGAGCCGATGAAAAGCTACGTCGATCAGTTGAAGGCACTCGAAGGGCATGACGGCGTGCTCTCAACCTCGCTCGGTCACGGCTTCCCCTGGGGCGATGTGCCTGATCTCGGAACCAAGACGCTGGTCGTCACCGATAACGACCAGGCGGGCGCGGAGGAACTGGCGCAAACGCTCGGTCGCCAGTTGTACGCCATGCGCGAGCAGGCTGTCCCCTTCTACTACGACATCGATGGTGCGCTCGACTACGCGCTCGCCGCGCAAGGCCAGCCGATTGTGATCGCGGACGTATCCGACAACGCGGGCGGCGGCGCTCCCAGCGATTCGACTTTCCTGCTCCAGCGAATGCTCGAACGCGGCATCACCAATGCGGCAATCGCCTGCATCTGGGATCCGATTGCGGCGGGCGTTGCCATCGAAGCAGGTGAAGGCACGCAGCTTGATCTGCGCGTCGGCGGCAAGATGGGTAAAATGTCGGGCGATCCGGTCGATCTGCGCGCGACGGTTGGCAAAATCGCCCTGAATGCCCTTCAGCATTTCGGCCCGCCAGAGGCCGAGCAGGAATACCCGCTCGGCGATTCGGTCGCCGTGAGCGCCAACGGCATCGATCTGGTGCTGATTTCGACGCGCACGCAGGTGTTCAGCCCGGAAGTGTTCACCAACGTCGGCATTGACCCGAAGGCGCGCAAAATCCTGATCGTCAAATCGACCCAGCATTTCTACGCCCGCTTCGCGCCGATTGCCGCGCAGGTGATCTACGTGGCCGCGCCGGGAGCGGTCGCGCCGCGCTTCGCCAATATCCCTTACGAAGTCGCCAGTCACGACCGCTGGCCGATGGCAGACGATCCGCTGAAGGGGACGTAAAATTCGACACATGCCGCCTGTGTAGGGGCACGGCGCGCCGTGCCCCTACTTTCGTCACCCACCCTCTGATCACCCGCCGCCAGTCCAATCGAACTTGTCGCTCCCCCAGTCTGTGATAGACTAGCGCCGATCTTGACCATCCGGCCAGAGGACAAACTGTGCGTAGATTGACTGCCCTTCTCGTGTTTCTGGTGCTGATTACGGCCTGCGCGCCCGCATCCACGCTCCCGCCCGCGCCGACCGCCACCAGCAATATCCGCGACGCTGCCTTCCTGATGCAATTAGCAACTTCGGACATTCTGGCGACCAATACGCTGTCGCCGACCAACACGCTCATGCCGACAGGCACGCCGACCGAGATCGTGTTCGCCACCAACACCTTTCAGCCGTTCAACATCATGGCAAGCGACACCCCCCTGCCGACCATCGTTGTGACGCAGGGGCCAACGCCGATCCCGATCAATTCGCCGACGCCCGGCGCGGATGTCGATGCCAGCGGCACGCCGCTCCCAACCTGGACGCCACCGCCGCTCGACCCGGCGATTGAGATTCAGGATCACTACCGCTTCCAGCGACCGATCAGCGCGGACAACAAGAATGTGTTGGATCGCACCTATCCCTATGGTGGAACTGCCGGGAATACCATGCAGGTGCATCATGGCGTCGATTTCGAGAACCCGACGGGCACGCCGATTCTCGCGGCGGGTGACGGCGTGATCTATTACGCGGGCGACGATCTACAGACCACGTTTGGCCCCACGCCGAATTACTACGGCAATCTGGTCGTGATCCAGCATAACATCACGGCGTCGGATGGCCGCCCGATCTTCACGCTCTACGGCCATATGTCGAAAGTCGCAGCCGAGGCCGGGGAAGCCGTCAAAGCGGGCGATACGATTGGCTTTGTTGGCTCGACGGGTGTCGCCATCGGGCCGCATCTGCATTTCGAGGTGCGCATCGGCGATCCGCACGACTTCAATTCGACGCTCAACCCTGATCTCTGGATTTATCCGTTCCAGCACTACGGCACACTCGCTGGACGTGTTACCGATGCTAACGGTCAACTGCTCTATCAAGCGCCGATCACGGTGCGCGCGATCACGGCCAAAGTGCCGCACTACACCTGGTCGTATCCTGACAACACGGTCAACGGCGACCCAGCCTTCCACGAGAACTATACGCTCGGCGACCTGTACGCAACCTACTACGAGGTCAGCGTCAACGATGGGCAGCGCGTCCGCTTCGACAAGGTGATCTACGTCTACCCGAATCGGACAACCTGGCTGAATATTCAATTGAACCCGTGACAGTGATTTGCGTAGGGGCACGATCGATCGTGCCTCTAAAAACATCAATCCGTCAGCGCTGCGTGGAGAGTGTCGCCCTGCGCGTCGGTGTATACGCCTGACCCGCGCCAGATCACATCGCCGTCGCCGTCGAGCAGAAAGACCTGCATTGCGCTCACGTCGGCGATGTTCAGGCTGCTCAGGAATTGATCTCGGTCGTCAAGGAAAACGGTGATCGTGATAGCGCGCAGTTGGGCGTCGCTAATCGTGGCGACCATTCCGGCACGGATCAGCGTGCGCATCGGCGCGGCCATGCTGGGAAAGATCGGCACGTTGTAGTAGACGAAATCGGCGCTGCTGGAGGCCAGATCACGGGCGAGCGGCAGCCACGTCTGCGCGCTAACCTGCTGGTTCTCGTCGAAGGGGATGATCACCAGCGCGGTTTTGCCCTTGAACACGGCAGGCAGCGTGACCGATTGGCCGTTCAGGTTGTCGCCGCTGATCACCGGGAAGCGTAAGCAGGTCGCTGATCCTTGTTGCGTTGACGTGACGCAGGCTTGTTTGCCGACGCCCGATACCACTGGCGCATTTCCGCCGACGATCAGCAGAAACACGCCGATCACCAGCGCGACGACGATCACGATCCCAATGCCCACCCACTGCCAGCGCCGCATCGATTTCTCCCCCGTCTCAACCGCGATTCTAGCCTGTCGGCGGGCGCATTGTGTTACAATCCGGCAACCTGCGCCCGTGAAAATTTTCCGCAGCAGAGCGCGCACGCTAGAATAGCGCCCGCGTTCTTTTACCAACGAGAAGAAGTTATGCGTCGTCCCTTGCTTGTCCTTGCCAATCTCATTGCCTTTATCGTGGTGATCGTGGTCGTCATCCTCGCCACCCGCACCGTCACGCTCAACAGCGACGCCGCCTTGATCCCCACGCAGGTCGCGCAGGCCGTCAGCGCGACCGAAGCCGGACGTGCGTCGATTGCGCCCGCCCTGATTACGCCGACCGATCAAACCAGCTTCGACAATGCCGCCGCCGTTTCGCTGAGTTGGCAGTGGTATCGCCCGCTCGCCGACGACGAGTATTTCGACCTGCGCGTCTGGCCTGATGGTCAACCAGAAACAGGCATCACCTGGACGAAAGACAGTTCATTTGACCTGCATAGCTGGCTGCTCTACCAGAAGCCCGGCGCGTTCGATTGGACAGTCGGCGTGGTCAAAAAAGCCGCTGATGGCAGCGGCACGGAGATCAGCGATCTGGCGGCGACGCAGCATTTCACCATGAGCGCCATCGACATGAAAGTCATGACCGTCCCAGCGGGCTTCAGCGTCAATTACTATGCTCACCTGCCCTTCCCCGATCCGACCGTGATCACCTTTGGGCCAGACGGCGCGCTTTACGCGCTCTCGGTCGAAGGCGACATCGCCAAGCTGACCGACAGCGACGGCGATCACTTCGCTGACGACATCAAAGTCCTCTTCACCGACTCGAACAAGTCGTTCGATCACGCGGTTGGCATGACGTTCGATAAGAACAACGTGATGTATATCTCCGACGCCGGACGCATCAGCACCTTCACCGACAGCGACGGCGACGGCACGCTCGACAAAATCACGCCGATTGTTACTGGCCTGCCCAACCAGCAATATCCGCTCCATTCCGATAACGGCATCGCCTTTGGCCCGGATGGA
>DASZXN010000172.1:0-8732 GCA_035545875.1 Phototrophicaceae bacterium | reverse complement strand
GTAAGCCATTGCGACCTGTGTCAGTGTCAGGCCGCGCTTTTGCCCCAGCGACTCGGCCCGTTCCAGCCGACCAAAATTGTCGTCGTAGCAGTAAGTCTTGACGCACAGATCGTCGAAATAGTCGCTAAAGCTGCTCAGATTATCACGGCGGAAGCGCCCGGAGAAAAAGCCGCCCGCCAAACTCGACCACGTGAACAAGCCCATGTTGTGCGCGGCGTACCAGTCGCGCGACGCTCTGCCCTGCTCGCCCGCAATGCTGATGCAGCCCGGCCAGGGTTCCTGATGCTGCACCGCGAGGCTGAAATTCGGGCTGCTGACCGTGAATGGCATCAGCTTGTATTTCGCGGCGTACTCGTTCGCTTCCTCGATACGCTGCACCGACCAGTTCGATCCGCCGAACACGCCGAGATGTCCCGCGTCGTGATACTTGTTGAGGACTTCGACAATCGGGCCGACTGGAACGCTCGGATCGTCGCGGTGCAGCAGGTAAATGTCGATAGTGTCGAAGCCGAAGCGCGCGAACGAGTCGTGCAAATCCGCCTCGATGTCGAACGGCGTCACGCGCTTGCGATCCGCATTGTGATGCGCCCCCTTGCCAATCAGCACGATCTTGTCACGCAGACCACGCTCACGAATCCAGCCGCCGAAGATGCGCTCGTTTTCGCCGCTGCCGTACACGTGCGCCGTGTCGAAGGCATTGCAGCCTTCCGCGTAAATTGCATCGAAGAGTGCGTAGTCCTGTTCGAGATTTTCACGCGAAGCCATCAATGTGCCCTGCGCCAGCCGCGAGATCGGTTTGCTCACGCCATCAATCTGACCATATTGCATCGCCATCATGCACGCTCCACCGGGTAGACCAAGCCCCATTCTGCGCGAATTACGTCCATCTGCCGCATCAGCGTGAGCGTCTCGGCCAGCGGCATCACGTCGCTTTCGAGCTTACCCGCACGCAGGCAGTCGCCGACTTCCATCGCCTCGTATTCGTAGCCGTTGGCGCGGAAAGGCAGCGCGAAGGTTTCCGGCGCGCGATTTGGTCGCGCCAGCGTGAAGCTCTGCGGATGCCACCATTCCGGTGGCAGGCGGATCGTCCCCTGCGTGCCCATGATCACCGCTTCCTGCGGCATCGAGGTACGGGTCGCGCTCGACAGCATGGCGATTTCGCCCTGCGGATACTGGAACAGGATCGCGTTCTGCTCGTCCGCGCCCGTTTCACCGAGGTGCGCCACGCTGACCATCTTGCTCGGCTCACCGAAGATCATCGACGCCAGCGAGAGCGGATAAATGCCCACGTCGAGCAGCGCGCCGCCGCCCAGCTCCAGATCGAACAGGCGGCCTTTGGGATTGAGATCGGTGCGGAAGCCGAAATCTGCGGTGAGCATCCGCACGTCGCCAATCGCGCCCGCGTCGAGCAGTTCGCGCACCTTGACCAGCACGGGCGTATAGCGCGTCCACATCGCTTCCATCAGAAACAGGTGCTTCGAGCGCGCCAGGTCGATCATCGTCTGCGCTTCACCTGTGTTGATAGCGAAGGGCTTCTCGCACAGGACGGCCTTGCCATTTTCGAGGCAGAGGATTGTGTTCGGCTGATGAAAAGGGTGCGGCGTCGAGATGTAAATCGCATCGACGCCGGGATCGCTGGCGAGCGCTTCATAACTCGCATGACGGCGCGGCGCACCAAATTCGTCGCCGAAGCGATCCGCCGCTTCCTGCGTGCGCGATCCAACCGCGACCAGTTCGGCGTCATCAGCGGCGCACAGCCCGGTGGCGAATTTGTGTGCGATATTGCCCGTGCCGAGGATACCCCAACGAATTTTTTCAGCCATAGATAAACTCTCTTGGGTGAATTTAATAGGTTATGCGACTACTATAGCGCAAACCCACAGTCGAGACCGAAAATCGATCTTTGCGGCCTTTGACTTGCCACTCTATCAGCGGCATACTGTCCGCACTGATCGAGGGAACAAGCCCATGAGCGGAACTTTTCTGGTCTTATCAACCTTTCTGGCGGCAGGCGTCGAGGGCATCGAGGCGCTGACGATTGTGCTGGCAACCGGGATCACGCGCGGGTGGCGCAGCGCCCTGCTGGGCATGGCCGTCGCGCTGGTGGCGCTGATCGCCATCATCGTCATCTTAGGCCCGGCGATTGCGCTGATTCCGCTCGACGCGCTGCGCATCGTGATCGGCACGCTGCTGCTGATCTTCGGCCTGCAATGGCTGCGCAAAGCGATTTTGCGCGCCTCCGGCCTCAAAAGCCAGCGTGACGAGGATGCGATCTACCAGCGCGAAGTCGCGGAGATGAAAGCGCAGCCAGCGCCCCGCACCGACTGGACAGGCTTCGTGGTCGCCTTCAAAGGCGTGTTCCTCGAAGGGCTGGAAGTCGCCTTCATCGTCGTGACCTTCGGCAGTTCGGCGCACGATTTACCGCTGGCGGCGCTCGGCGCGGGATTAGCCGTACTCGCGGTGATCGTCGCGGGCTTGGTTCTGCGCCGCCCCTTGAGCAGCATCTCGGAAAACACGCTCAAGTTCTCGGTTGGCCTGCTGCTGACGGCTTTCGGCACCTTCTGGAGCGGCGAAGGGATCGGCGTGCAGTGGCCGGGCGAGGATTTGATGCTGATTATACTGCTGATCGCCTATGGGCTGCTCTCGTGGGGTCTGGTGACTGCGCTGCGCCGCCGTGAAGCGCAGTCTGCTGCTCCGGCAGGAGGTCAATCGTGAGGTACGTCACCGGATTTTTCCGCTTCTGGTACGATTTCATTGTTGGCGATGCGTGGGAAGTCGCGGCGGGCGTGCTGATCGCGCTGGTCGTGACTGCCGTGATCACCTCGACCGCCTTGCAGCCGATTGCGTGGCTCGTCCTGCCGATCATCGTGGCGCTGGCGCTGGCATTCAGCTTGTACTGGCTCACGCGGAAACGCTGATTGTGAGGATATGCGTAGAGACAGGGCCAAACCCTGCCCCTCCATGTTTGCGCGCTAGGCGCCCTTCGCCTTGCGCACAATCGCGTCGAACGCCGCGTTGATGTCGGCCATCTTCGCGGTGTACTTCTCTTTCTCGTTCGGGTGCAGATCAGGATGGAACTCGCGCGCCTTGCGCCGGTATGCCTGCTTGACTTCATCGAGTGAGGCATTCACCGGAACACCCAACGTCGCGTAATGTTTGTTGAAGGCGACCTGCTGGCGGCGCGGCTGGCGCTGGCGAAACTCCTCGCCCGTCCACTCCCATTCTTCCTCGCCAACCTTGCCGTAGGTGCTGTTGAACTCCTCCCAGGCATCCCAGGACTGTTCTTCTTCCTGATGCGGCGTCTGCTTGCGCTCGCTGTATGACCAGTTGCGCCACGAATAATGATACTGCTGATCGCCCGGCTGACGCTTCGTCCAGAACGCGCCCTCACCGAAGCTCGCGGAGAGATACGCGCCGTCGATGTATTTAGTCGCTGGCTCAACGGACGTACCCGAAATCGCGTTCACGTCGATCTCGTCGCCATACTCGACCGTGCGTGGGCTGCCGCCCCATTTCCATTCCATGTGCAGCGGGCGGATCGTCACCTCGCGCCCCTCAGTCCAGTAGGCGTAAATGCGGTTGTACATCAACGTATGCAGTGCCGCCATCCAATGCGGCGGCTCGACGGCGGTGTTATCCTGCGGCAGCATCCGTCCGTCGATGATATAGAGGGTATAAATTCCCTTCGCGGAATTGCGTTCGTAGCGCTCTTTGATCTCCGGCAGGCGGATGGCGCGATTAATCACGCAAACACCGACGCGCTTCCCATCGGCGAGCGTAATCAGCAGGTCGGCCTCTTCGGTTTCGCGGCGATAACCTGCCACTTTCGCGGCGCTGCTGCACTCCTGCGCCAGATAATCAATCACGAATTGTCTCATAGCAGAATGTTTCTCGTCTCCCGGTATGTTAAGATACCTGAATTCGGAAATCGGGACGGCACTCTGTAGAAAGCGGCGGTGAGTTGAAACTGATTTTACCCGTGATTCTGCTGTTCTCCATGTTACAAATTTCAGCCGATCTAGACACTACATTGATGAATCGTTTGAATGCCTTCAATACGATTGCAGGCAATCCGGTCGTTTATCACGCGGTCGGCGAAACCGCCGATGATACCGCAGCGATTATCTACCTTCAGCCGAGCAGCAAAGCGACGGGCACGGTTTATCCCGGCATCATCGACTGGGCAGTCGCGCTCAAAACCCGCGATGCCTGGGTCATTTATCTCCCCGGCGACCCTGACTATACCACCGCTTACAATCAGCTACCTGACGATGTGCTTGGGCAGGCTAGTGCTGATCCCTATACCCTCCATGCTGATCCGTCGCTGGCGGGTGATCTGAGCGGCTACCAGTTTCCCTGGGTCGATGGCAACTGGGGCACGGTCACGCGCAGCTACACTGTGCACGGCACAGGCCGCATCGACTTCGCCCTCGCTCGTCCGCGACAGGTGACGGCGGCGAAGGACGGCACGATTGTCTACGTCAACGACACCCATCAGAGCAACGCTTACGCCAGCGACGCCTGGTGGTATTGGAACACCATCATCATTCAGCACGGCGAGCACGAATTTTCGCTCTACGGTCATCTTGCGCCGGGCAGCATCCCCGCATGGATTACCGCTGGCTGCTCCGCCGACATCAGCGCGCCCAACTGTCACGTCCCGGTCAAAGCGGGGCAAATCATCGCGCAGGAAGGCAGCACCGGCTATTCGTCCGCGCCACACCTGCACTTTGAAACCGGGCAGGCGTTCGGGGTGGTCGCCTATATGGACACCGCCGATGACAATAAAAATGGCGTCCGCGCCGAACCCATTTACACAGGCTATATCTACGCCGAGCAGAACGTCGGCATCAGCGGCTATCCGTCTGATGAAGTCGCGCAGTGGCCGCGCGGCACGATTCTACAAGCCACGCACAGCGCCGCGCTCGCACCCGCCGTCAACCTGATCCAGAACGGCGATTTCAGCGCCGGGAAAGACGACTGGACAGCTTCCGGCCAGTTAAACTGGTCAGTCCAGGACAGCACGATGCAAATCACGCGCCTGCGCACGTCCGCAGCGCCGAATTGGGCGTCATTCTATCAAAATATCGCAGGCGGCGTGCCCGCGCACACCCCGTTTACAGCGACACTTCGACTGGGCAATAGCAGCAGCGTTGCCAAGACGGTGACGGTTTCAGTTTATAATCGTTCGGGTAGGCAGTACGGGTCAATCGACTGTGTTTTCAGCCTCGCGCCGAAAACAACGCTAACAGAATATACCTTACAAGGGCTGGCTGTCAACTCATGGGCGAGCGCCCGCTTCGAGGTCAGCGTGAACCCGCCGGATGGATCGCCCGCCGCGCTCGTCGATGACATTTCTCTGCAAGTCGATCCCGCTGTAACTAAAGACGAGTGTATCACAGGCTCGTAAGAAACACGTCAGACCACACCCAACGTTTCCTCGTAGGGGCGAGGCATACCTCGCCCTGCTTTTCTTTTCTTTGCGCCTTTACGCCTTTGCGTTGACTCTTTATCGTTTCGGCGCGTAAATCTTCCACATCTGCCGCGACGTGTCCGCCTGATAATCTTCCGTATGAACCTGACTATCCAGCGCGGGACACGCTCCCTGCGGCACGGCACGCACTACCAACCAAATGGGCTGCGTCAACGACTCGGTGCAGAAATCCGCCGGAAGCGCCGATGACTGATAGGGACTGATCAGTGGCAGGATGCGCATCTGTGTCACGTCGGCGAACTGCGCGGTCGGCGTGCCGCTGCCGTGATACGCTTCCATCTCCGCCGCGACAACGAACACCCCGCCCTGCGTCTCATAAGTCAGTGTGTTCCTGATATGCAGAATCACGAGGCAGATCAGCGAGACGCTGACGACGAGATAGGCCAAGTGCCGCAGGATCGGTCGCGCCGCGTCCGCGTTGACGACGTAGACGACCGCCAGCACGATGACGATGCTCTGCATCGGCAGGTAGAACTTGATATTGCCTGCCTGCCACCACCACGCGCTGATCACGTTGGCGATTAGGGTGCCGATGCTGATCAGCGCGATCAGCCGAGCGGCGGGCGCGAACTTGCGCAGCGCGGCCAATCCATAGAGGAACCAAAAGACGGCGCTTGCCATCAGCCCGCCGACCAACACCGCGTCAATCAGCGTGAGCCGCGAGCGCAGGGGCGGCAGAGTCCAGCTTTTGAGGATGGCATAGCCAACCTGCGGAATCGTGTCGAGGTGCAGCGATTTGCCCCACGTCGCCTGCCCCGCGCTCGCCATGTTAAAGTAACGCTCGACGTAGCCGAGGAACGAGTAGGAAACGCCCAGCGCCTGCTGACTGTACGCGGTCGCGCTCTGCCAGCCGATCCCGTAGGCGATGACAACGATCACGACGATCAACCCGCCGTAAATGATCACGTGGCGAACCGGAACATTGACTTTCCACCCGTGTGCCGTCAGCAGCGCCAGCCCGATCAGTCCGGCCAGTTCGACGTTCATCTGGTGCATCAGCACCGCCAGCGCCGCCGCCAGACTGAGCCAGACGATCCGCCGATTCGTCGGCGCGTTGAGATAGCGGATCAGCGCCAGCAGCAGCAAAGCGACCGCCATCATGACCGGGCTGTACACGTCGGGATCAGTCGCGTAATGCCAGAAACCATAGCTGAAGCAGATCGCTAGCCCCGCCAGCAGCGCGATCCACCTCTTCGCGCCGAGCGACCGCGCTGCTGCGTAAATCGCCGCGACGGTAATGCCGCTCATCAGCGCGTCGATGAGTTGAATCGCTTGATACGCACGCAGGTTATTCAAGACGAGATAAGCCGCGTAGCCGGGAAGCTGCGCGAGGAGATGCTGACTGTGCCAGAGTTCGAACAGGTTGTGGCCTTCGGTGAACTCCAGCCGATTGATCGCGTCAGAGGTAAAGTGGCGTGTCGGCAAGGCGAGAATGTAAAGCGCCGTCAGCACGATCAGCAGGATAGCGAGGACGGCATCACGGCGAAAGCTCATAACTACTCCCAGGGCAAAAGCAGCGCAACAGTGTAGCACGGCCTCATCGGATTAGCACCGCTCACCATCCAACGCCGCAGGTCAAACGCATCAAAATCAGGCAGAAGGTCATAAAGGGTTGTGAAGCTCGTAGGGACGCGATTGATCGCGTCCGGCGTTACGGACGGCATGAATGCCGTCCCTACAAAACCTGTATTACACGTTATGACCTGAACAAAATTGGATGCGTTTGCCCTGTCCAACGCCGCAGGTGCGCACGTGCCGCGCTCTTTTCTTTGTGCCTTTGCGCCTTTGCGTTAAATCCCTTATCTTTCGATTTGCAATCCACTCTTAACAGCGCTATACTCATCGTAATTGCATAGGTCGCTGTCCAGGGGAGTTCGCGCAAGCGGGCTGAGAGGGTGCGTAAGGCCGCACCGACCCTTTAACCTGATCCGGCTCATACCGGCGTAGGGAGTGTCGCTTCGTGTTCGATCCAACACCCCTACGAGGGGTGTTTTTATTTGGCTCCGCGCCACAAAACATAGCCTCTGGACGCCGCACAAGGAGGAGATATGGTCAAACGACTGCTGTTTTTGTTCCTGCTGTTGATCGTGGCCGCGCCGGTCGTTCAGGCGCAGGACAGCACCGCCGAGGCGACTGCCAGCGGCGACAACACGCTGATCGTGGTCTCGCACGACAGCTTCACCTACACCGATTCGGTCATGCAGAAGTTCGAGGACGAGTCCGGTATCACGGTCAAAGTGCTGCGCTCTGGCGACGCGGGCGCGATGGTCAACCAGTCGATTCTGAGCAAAGACAATCCGCTCGGCGACGTGATGTATGGCGTCGATAACACCTTCCTCAGCCGCGCGCTCAATGCTGACCTGTTTGTGCCTTACAAGTCGCCTGAACTCGCCAACGTCCCGGCTGAGTTTCAGGTCGATTCGCAGAATCGCGTCACGCCGATTGACTACGGCGATGTCTGCATCAACTACGACACCAAGTATTTCAGCGACCACAATCTCGCCCTGCCGACCAGCCTGAAAGACCTGATCGATCCGAAGTACAATGGGCTGCTCGTGGTCGAGAATCCGGCCATTTCGTCGCCGGGGCTGGCCTTCCTGATCGCCACCGTCGCGGCCTTTGGTGACAGCGGCAGCTACACTTATCTCGACTACTGGAACGATCTGGTCAAGAACAACGTCGATATTTCCGACGACTGGACGGACGCCTACTACACCGAGTTCAGTGGCAGCAGCGGCAGCAAAGGCACGCACCCACTGGTCGTCAGCTATGCCAGCAGCCCGCCCGCCGAAGTGCTCGGCGTCACGCCGGAGCCGGACACCTCGCCCGTCGGCACAATCCTCGCAGACGGCACCTGCTTCCGGCAAATCGAGTTCGCCGGGGTGCTGAATGGTGGCAAGAATCCGGCAGCGGCGCAGAAGTTTATCGACTTCCTCTTGAGTACCGATTTTCAGGAAGATATGCCGCTGCAAATGTACGTTTTCCCGGTCAATTCGCAGGCCAGGCTGCCCGACCTGTTCACCAAGTTCGCGCTGATCCCGCCGCATCCGGTCGAGATGAGCATCGATCAGATCAGCGCAGGCCGTGACCAATGGATTCAAGCGTGGACGGAAACCGTTCTGCGCTAATGACCCATCGCTATGTAGGGGCATGGCGTGCCGTGCCCCTGTTCGATTTCCCCTTCGCCGCTGTAGGGGCGGCATCCACTTTTCCTCCCCTCTCCCCGCTTGCGTGGGAG
>DASZXN010000171.1:0-17976 GCA_035545875.1 Phototrophicaceae bacterium | reverse complement strand
GCATACGAATTTCTCCTTACCGCGCGCGTTCGCGGTTGTTGAACCAGACCAGAACACCCAGTGCCAGCACGCCGAACGGCAGCACAATGATGGTGATGAAATTGATGTTGCGCAGCGTCTGATCGTCCGCGAACAACGGCTGATCCTGCGGACGGTTGGGCTGCGCGACGGTGATCTGTGTGAAGTAATCGTTGAAGTTCGTCGTCCAGATCAGGCTGTTGAAGGCCACGCTCAGGTTATCGATGTTCGAGAACTGGGCATAGGTATCGCTGCCGAGCGAAGTGCTGCCGATCAGGACGATGCGCGCGTGGGTCTGCGAATTCTCGGCAGTTGCCGCCAGCACGAATGGCCCGGACTTGTCGTCCGCCGCCTTGTCGATGTTGTTGTTCAGCACGTCTTGCAGGTTGGTCTTGGCGTAAGCCGCGCTGGTCGTGTGAACAATCGCTTCGGTGGTGACGTTGGCGGGCGGCGTGCTGTTGACGGTGATGCTGTTCGGAACCTCAAAGACGAGCGCGGCCTGTGCCGGGATACCGTTGCTGGTGACGAAGCTGCCGCTGTCGAGGCTGGTCGCCACCGGAACGAGCGGCGACTGGAAGGCTTGCGATGGGTCAAGCACCACGTCGTTGTCGAACTTGACGCCGAAGTCCTGATAGAGCCAGTCGTTGAGCGCGGTGTCGGTCGCCAGCGAGGTCTGTTTGTCGTTCAGGTTCGTCCCCGCGAAGATCACCAGATCGCCGCCTTTAGCGACGTAATCCTGAATGACCTTCAACTCGGCGGGCGCGAGCGGCTGGCTGCCGCCGGGGATCACAATCACCTGCCCGGTCACGTTCGGGTCATACAGGTTGATCCCGCTGCTGGTGGTACTCGGCGTAGTTGCGGCGGGTGTTTCGGTCGCAGCAGCGCCGGGCGTCTCGGTCGCGGCGGGGTTGGTGCCTGTCGTACCCGTCGTATTGACGGTGGAGGGAGCCAGTTGCAGCAGCGATACGTCCTTGACCGTCCAGCCGTAGCGCGTCGTCAGCGCCTGCTTGACGGTAGACATCTGCGCGCCCACGCCGTCGGTCACGGTCAGGAAATAGGCATTGAAGACGCCCGACGAAGCCGCTTTCAGGATAGCGTTAGTCAGCCCCTGCTGATCCGACGAACTGAGCGCTGGCTGCGCGTTGGTGCTGACGGGCTGGCCGTTGTCGTCCAGCTTGACGACCTCGATCTCGCCGCCGGAAGTAATCTTGTAGAGCGAAGCCGTCTGCGGCTGGCGCTCAGGATCGATGAATTCGTAATCGATCTTACCGTTGCTGGTCTTTTTATAATCGTCGAACAGCAGCGTATCCTCGTCGCGCTGGCTGGCCTGCGCCGGGCCGTAGAAGGCCATGATCATGATTTTCGGCGCTTTCGGGTCAGCGCCGAGCGCGGCAATCGCCTTCTTCGATTCATCCGAAAGTGAGAAGGTGTTGGTCTGCGTCATGTCGTAGCGCAGGTTCAGGTTGCGCACGACCACGTACACGCCGATCAGCGCGATCAGCAGGATGATGGTGACGATAATGCTGGTGCCGCCGAAGCGCGCCGTGCGCCCGGTCAGCGCGTTGCGCGCCGCATCCGGCGAGAGCAGCGCCCACAGCAGCAGCGCCAGAATGCCGAAGGCGACCGCGCCGTAGCCGACCACGCCGAAGGTGGCCTGCGTCAGCCCGATGACAATCGCCACCAGAAAGGCCAGTCCAGCCAGAATAAGCAGGTAACGCGGTGGAATAAACGGCTCCTGCGGCGGCACCTGCGGTGTTAGTTGATTTGGGGTTTGTTCCGTCATGGTTCCTTACGACCTCCAGCGGCGTGTTTCGACGATACGCACGGTGATGAACAGCGCCGCGATCATCAGGAACACAAAGTAGAGAACATCCTCGGCGCGCAAAATGCCCTGAGCCATCGTCGAGTCATAGTGCGCCTGCAAGCCCAGTTCGCGGACAAAATCGGCCAGACCGGAGGGGTTCGCCGCGCCCGTCTGCGCGTTTTGACCGCCGAGCCACGTCGCCGCGATCTCGGCCAGATACAGCACGAGGATCGTCGCCGCGCCCAGAAAAGCCGCCACGATCTGATCTTCGGTGATGGCCGACCAGACCAGCGCGACCGCCAGCACCGCGCCGCCGTAGAGCCACGCGCCGAAGTACGCGCCGAACGCGCGACCGAGGTCAGGCGTGCCAATCGAGAGCAGGATCAGGTGATAGATGGCCGTGATCAACAGCAGCACCGTCCAGTACGCCCACGACGCCAGAAACTTGCCGATGATGAACTGCGACTCGCTCATGGGCAGGGTCATCAGCACTTCGAGCGTGCCTTCGCGCGATTCTTCGGCGATCAGACGCATCGTGATCAGCGGAGCGATCAGGAAGGTCAGGAAGGTCAGCAGTTCGGGCGCGTAAGTCGAATCGGCGGGCGCTTGCCCGTTGGCCTGCGCGATATAGCCGTTAAAGAGCAGGCCGAGGAAGAACAGAATGGCAAAGGCCACCCCGTAAGCAATCGGCGAGCGGAAATAAAGCAGCAGCTCGCGCTTGAACACGGCGAACCAGGGCATCGCTGTCCCCTGCTCGACCGGCTCGTGCGCCAGTTCCGCCTCAGTTTGCATATCGTTCATTGGCAGATCACTCACGGTACCGTTTCCTCCTCTTCAGGGGTGGCAGATTCCTCGATGGCTGCTGTCGCCGCCTGATGCCGGGTGACCTCAAGGAAGATTTCTTCCAGGTTGACCGCCAGCGGACGAAGTTCCATTAAATTCCAGCCTTTTTGCACGACCGCGCGGGCGATTTCCGGGCGCGGATCGTGATGAGCGTCGTTCGGCGTAGCGATGATGCCATCCGAGCCGATTTCGGCGTGCAGCACGCCCGGCACTTCGCGGACGAGCGCCAGCGCCATCTGTGGCTGCGCATCGACGCGCACCAGCACGCGCCCACCCTGCTCCAGTTGACTACGCAGTTCCGACGGTGATCCCTGCGCGATGATGTTGCCCCGATTAATGATGACGACCTTGTTGCAAACGGCCTCGGCTTCCGAGAGGATGTGCGTGCTGAACAGGACGGTGTGATCCTTGCCCAGTTCGGCGACCAGCGCGCGCAGTTCCAGCACTTGCAGGGGGTCGAGGCCGATGGTCGGCTCGTCGAGGATCAGCACGGGCGGGTTGTGAACGAGCGCGCTCGCCAGCCCGACGCGCTGCTTCATGCCTTTCGAGAGCGTGCGGATACGGCTCTCGGCACGGTCATACAGCCCGACGCGCTCCAGCACCTCGTCGGCACGAGCGCGGCGGTTCTTGATGCCGCGAATCTCGGCCACGTACATCAGATAGGCGCGCGCGGTCATGTCGCGGTAGAGCGGCACGTTTTCCGGCAGATACCCAACGCGGCGGCGGACTTCGATGCTCTTGTCGAACACGTCGTAGTCGGCGACAATCGCTTTGCCGGAAGTCGGCGGCGTAAAGCCCGTGAGCATACGCATCGTCGTGGTCTTGCCAGCGCCGTTGGGCCCCAGGAACCCGGTCACCTGACCGGATTGGGCGGTGAAGGAAATGCCGTTGACGGCAGTCACCTCACCATACTTCTTAACCAGATTCTCCACTTCAATCATAAAAAAGGTCTCCTCTGCCCGGTGACGGCTGACCGGACGAGCTTTACGCTTGTGTGAAATTGATAATGGATACCCACACAAACGGGGCGCATTATAGCGCGGAGATTACATCTTAGGGCAGGGCGAATAACAATCGCGGCAGGAGCGTGCGACGCGGTTTTTCCCGCAGTTTACAGACATTTTACATTTGTTTTAGCAACTTCTCATCGGCTGCTGCGTAGAGTTTGACCCCACCCCAACCCCTCCCCGATTTCAGGGAGGGGCAAAACTGTGGGATTGGGGTTGTAGCTTTCCTGAAACAGACTGAGGAAAGGACACCTTTGTCAAAGGCGACCTAAATTCTCTCCAAGTGGTCTTGCTTTTCACCCCCTCCTTGAAGTCGGGGAGGGGGCAGGGAGTGAGGTCGCTTTACCCCGTAATCGGGATTGCGCCGATATTCGCGCTTGAGCTGATGATGGCATACTGTGCGCTCACCCAGCCGACCAGCCCGTTGAAGTTGATCTGCCACCAGGTGTTGGTCGAATTGCGTCCAACCACGTTAGCAACCCCGCCGACCGGAAGCAGACCAATACGACTGAACTGCGTGCCGGGGCCGCTGCGAATGACGACGTTGTACGTCGGCGACGACACCTGATTCCCCGTCGCGCCCTGCGCCGGGACAGTCGTCGGCACGGTCGCGGGCTGCCCGTTCGACCCGACGACGGGCACGCTGCCACCGTTCGCCACGTTGATGAAGCTGCCGCTCACCCAGCCGTTGACGCCGTTGATACTGAGCAAATACCAGGAGCCATCGGCGTTCTTGCCGACAATTGGATAGACCTCCAGCCGATTGATGCGTGTGATAATCTGCCCGTAGATCGGGTCAGGGGTGGCGCGCACGTTCAGCTTATAGGCTGTGACGGTCGCCGAAGCGCCCGTCGAACTCGGCACACCGGGCGTCGGCTGGATAACGCCTGCCTGCGTCAGCGCGAAGTCGAGAAAAGCGTTCGCCGTCGCCTCGTAATACTCGATCTGGAAGAACGTCTGACCGCCACCGACATTGAAGCCTGTCGTGTAGGTCTGACCACTTGCGCCGTGCCATTGATCGATCACCAGCGTGCCGTTGACCCAGACGCGCACGCCGTCGTCGGCGCTCACGCTGATGGTGTAGTTCCCCGGCGCGAGATTCTGCGTGCTCGTCCAGCGCACCGAGAAGTTATCCGCCGGAACGTTCGCCAGCGGCTGACCATTGCCCCACTGGTGCGAGGGGCTGGCTTCGGTCAGGATTGCCACCGGATCACCGGTTAGCGTCGGGTTGGAGAAATACTGCGCTGTCCACGCGCCCGTCGGCACGTTGATCGGATTCTGCGGCGGCTGGAAGCTCGGCCCGGTCGCGCCGCCCGCGAGGTTGGCGAACGACACGAACGCCAGCGCCTGATCGGTCAATTCCTGATAATCGACCTGAATGTGATAGGTTCCGGGCGTGGTCACGTTCACGTCGCCCGTGACCAGTGTATTGACCTGTCCGCTGGCAAACGTGTCAATCACGGGTGCCCAGGTCACGTAGTTGAAGTAAATGCGGATGTGATCGTCGGCCTGCGCGTAGAAGCGATAAGTGCCGGGGCTAAGCGAAACGTCGGTCGCCCAGCGCACCGAGAAGTTATCGGCATTGATGCCGGAGAGCGGCGCGTTTACCCCCCAGTTGAAGGCGATATTGGCGTCGTCGCGGGTGACGGTCGGCTGCCCGCTCAAGGACGAGTTATTGAAATATTCTGCGTGCCAGACCGGGTTATACGTCTGGGCTGCGGCAGGCTGCGAGAACAGGATCGCGGTGAGCAGCAGCGTCACAACCGCTGCCAGTGCTCTACGCCACATAGGGACACCTCCTCAAGACCATAGTCAATGATTTATAACTGTATGATATAACGGTTTTTATGACGCCTGTGCATGGCGTAGGCCAACCGTTGATCAATCACTCATTTTGGGTGGTTTGATCTATGCTTTTGGTCGTTTACAGGATAAGTTTTGGGGCGGGAATCGAATGTCCCAGATATTGGGTGGTTCGAGGCTCGCGTTCGCGGGGACACAACATCAGCTCGGCTGCGTAATCGCCTGCGTCCGCCTGGGTTACCCGTGCGCCATGCCAATCTTGTTGGGCAGATAATAGCGCACCGGGATAGTCGCACCATCGACGTAAAAGAGCAGATATTCCTTGTCCGGCGCGATGTCCCAGGGCGTGTACTGCGGCGGCGTGACGTTCGGGAAATAGCGCTCGATCTGCGCGATGGCGTCGGTATCATTGGGATCGACGAAGAAAGCGTAATTCTGTCCGCGCGGCAGATGAATCAGGAATTTCGGGCTGATCGTATCCGGCGAGACGGTTTTGAGCGGGAAGAAGCGCAGCGGATCGCCGTCCTCGCTCAGAAAGCCGAACCAGTCGCGTGGCACGTTCTGATCGTGAATGGGCATACTGACCAGATAGACCTGCGTGTTGCCCGGCAGACTGACGGCGCGGTTCGCCGCGTCGATGCCGTCACGGTAGGGCTTGGCGTCGCGCACCTGCACGTTGAAATATTGAAGGTGTGGCCCGAAATAATAGCCGACCTGCGCGGCGGCAATCGCGCCCACCGTCAGCACGGGGACGGCCTGCCATGCCAGCGCCGAGCGCCGTTTCGGGTCGAGCTTTGGCTCGAAGAACGGCAGCAGATAGCGCACGCCCGCCGCGATCCCAATCGCCAGCGCGGGCAGGACGACGTAATAGCGCGCCGAAACCAGCGTATCGCGCAGCAAGCCGTTGCCGAGCGCGGTCGCCACGACCCACAGCGGGATCAGGAAGGCCGGAGCAGGATAGCGCCACGCCAGATAAAAGCAGCCGAACAGGAACAAGGGCAGCAGGTAATCGAGGATCAGCGCCTGCTGGCCGCCGTAATAGACACTCTGATCGGGTGACGCGCCGTAGATGGCGAAGCCGCTCAACAGGTGACCGAGGAATTCGAGCAGCTTTTGCGTCGTCACGCCGCCCGCCGCGAACTGCTGCCAGAACGACGAGCCGAGGCCGGAATCGTTGTAGCGCCCAAAAACCGCGCTGTGCGTACCGATCAGCGTATAGTAGAACGGCGCGCCCACGATCACCGCCGTCACCAGCGTGATCAGTAAGCCCTGCCCCTTGCCGCGCATCTGTCCACGCAGCGTCAGCAGGATCACGAAGCCGATCACCAGCGGCGGAAACAGCAGCCGTCCACCCTCGTAGAAATACTGGGTCATACCCAGCGAAACGCCCGCCAGCGCCCATTCGAGGCGATGATTGTTGCGCAGCGCCCGCGCGATGAACATCAGCGCCAGCGTGCCAAAGCAGGGATCGGCGATCAGGTTCATGGCGACGCGGCTGAAATGGACGTGCGGTGGAAACGTCGCCAGCGCCAGCGCCGCCAGAAATGCCGTCTTGCGGTCGAAAATCGCGTCGGCGAGGAAGAAGGCCGCGATCACCGTCAGCGTGCCGACAATCGCGCTGACGAAGCGAAAGCCGAAGAAGTTGTGCCCGAAAACCGCGACCGCGTACGTCTGCCAGAACGGGAATATCCACGAATAGGGCGATTCGCCGCTCATTGGCGAGAGAATGTGCAGAAATGGGCGGCTTTCCAGCGCGCGAATACCATCCGACCAGTGCAGCTCGTCGAGCAGATAGCGGATCGTTCCATCCTGGTTCCACAGGCGCAGAAACAGCGCCAACCCGATGAGAGCCGCGAAAGGGAGTATCGTCGTCCAGCGAATATGCAGGCGGCGGAAACGCGGGATCAGCGACGGCGCGCCGCCAAAACCATAGCCGACCAGCAGCACGCCCGCCATCATCAGCGCGTACTGCATCCCGCTCGAAACCTGAGCGAACAGCGGCAGCCGTAAAATCTGCCCATTCATCTCCGCGACGACCAGCAGCAGCAGCGTACCCAGTCCGGCGCACACCCACCAGAAACGCCGCGCCGAATCGAGCGCCGTGAACACGGGCTGCGCCAGCGCGGGCAGTCGATTGCTCAGATGTATGGCTGCGCCAATCGCCAGCCCGCCGAGCAGCATCTTGGCGCTGCCAATGCCGAGATAATCCTGCCGATTGAGGGTGCGCAGGTCGAAGGCAGCGGCGATCATCAGACCCAAGCCGAGCAAGGCCAGCAGCGCCGCCAGCAGATTTCGATGCGTGCTGACCCACGTGAATTCGATGGGCAACCTACCGCGCAGGTTCGGGATGACAATCCGCACCGCGCCCCAGGCCAGCGATCCGACGACCAGCACCAGCAGCAGCCCGGTCGAGTACGGCGGCGGCAGCACAAGGATCAGCGCGGCGCAGACTGCGAAAACGCCCAGATAAATCAGCGCTCCGCTGCTCAACCGCGCGGACGCTTTGGGTTCAGCCGAGTTTGTGTCCATTGCGCGTATTGTACCGTCCCTTAATCACGAGTTTCAATGCAGGCTTGCCACCAGGATTTGCAACGCTTCCCAATTCAGTTGCGTACTAGTATTGGAAATTAGGAAAGATCGTGGGAACCATTCAGACGTTTGAAAAGGAGAGACATGTCCATGAGAAAAGTCATCCTGCTCGCCGCACTTTCGGTTCTGATTCTGGGCGCGCTGGTGCTGCCTGCCGCCGCGCAGCAGCAAGCCGACCTGAGCGCGCTGGCGAAATATTTCCCGGCAGATTCGGCGGCTTACATCGGCTTCCGTACCGACGACGCGACCATCAACGCAGTCAACGACCTGATCAACCGGATTCAGTCCATCGTCCCTGGCACGGCGGCGCCCGACGCTTTCAAGACTGGGCTGGATACGATTGCTTCGATGGAAGCGCCCGGCGCAACCTTCGCCGACACGATTCGCCCCTGGGCGGGTGACAGCGGCGCGCTTGGCGTCGCCACCCTCGTTTCTGGCGGCTCGCAAACCGCGATCTTCGTCCTCAGCGTCACCGACGAGGCCAAAGCCAACACCTTCTTCAACACGCTGCTGACCAAAGAAAACTACACGTCGCAGTCGGCAGACGGCGCGACCGTGTACACCGATCCGACCAACGTCACCCACTCAACTTACATCGTCCACGACGATGCGGTCGTGATTACCAACGATCCAGCCGCGATTGCGGATAACGGCGTGCCAACGGGTTCGACACTGGCCGACGACGCTGATTTCAAAGCGGCGCTGGCGCTGCTGCCCGCACAGGATTACGCAGGCATTGGTTACGCCAATACGCCCGCGATCCTGACCGCCGCGATTCAGGATCGCGCCTCGACGATGAGCCGCGCCAACGCCGCCGGGATGCAGATGGTCTCCTCGGCGCTCGCCACGCTCAAGCCGGAAGCCTTCGGCCTGACCATGCTCGATCAAAATACGCTCGCCTTCGACGCCGCGCTGCCCTACGATCCGAACTCCAGCAGCCCGTTCGCCATGAATATGTCCGGCCAGCCGCTCGATCCGGCCTTCGTCCAGCACATCCCGGCCAACACGCCGTTTGTGGTCGAGGGGACTGATCTGTACGACAATTATGAGGCGGCAGTCAAGAATTTGCAGACGCTCGCCCAGTCGATGCCGCAGACCAACAGCCGCAACGGGATGAGTGTGAAAAATCTGCAAACTGCCTTGTGGGGGATGGGCTTCCTCGTGCGCGGCCTGACCGGAGAAGAAGTCGGCGATGCCTTTGGCTGGATGACCGGCGATTACGCCCTGTCGCTCGGTTTCAGCCCCTCGTTCAGCGATGCGACCAGTATGTTGAATGCCACCGAGAGCAACCCGGTCGATTTCGGCATCACGCTGGCCGCTACCGACGCCGCCGCTGCCCAGAAAGTCTATGACGGCCTCAAGCGCTCGCTGCTCGACCTGCCCGCCGAAAACGTCACCGTCAAGGAAGATACCCTCGACGGCGGTACGCCTGCGCTCGTCTTTACGGTGCAGTCGCCCGATATGCCCTTCCCGCTCGAAATCCTCGCGGCGACCGGCAACGGCGTGTTCGCCGTCGGCACGCGCCGAATGGTCACGGCGGCGATCAATCCGACAAGCGGCCTCGACACCGACACGACCTACAGCACCGCCAGCGCCTACCTGCTTAAGAACGCGAACACCGTGCTGTTCCTGAGCGGCCCGGCGCTGCAACCCTTGGTGCGCGTCATGAGCGGCATGACCAATCCCGAATCGGTACAGCAGCAGGGACAGCAGCTTGGTCTGCTGCTCAAGCTGCTGGACAGCGCCTCGATCAGCGTCGCCAATTTGCCCAATAACGGCGGCAGATTGGCACGCCTCGTCTGGACTCTGCCGCAGTAACGCCTGCGCAGACAAAATTTAGCCTCCGTAGGGGCACGGCGCGCCGTGCCCCATTCACACAGATGACCTAACACGTTGAGCGCAGACGAACAGCCAGTCGGGACGCCGTAGGGTTCGTTTCTGACTCATTCAAAGCCAGCGGCATTCGAAAATGATGGAAAACGTATAGGGTTGGTGAAGGCAGTCTTGTTGTACGATTAAGACTGTTTATCTATTCGGAGTTTTACATGTTCGCTGTCCCCGAACGTCAGCAAACGAACGCGGTTGAAAACTCCCTTCTCCTCATTATCGAACCGGTTCAATCTCTGCGCACAGCGCTTCAACAGTGGTTCGAGGCGACTTACACGCTCATTTTCGCCGATACCGCGCCGGAAGCGCTGAATTTGGTGCGGCAGCAGTCCGTCGATCTGGTCTTTCTCGATCTGACGATTCTCGAAATGAGCGGCTTCGACGTGCTGCGCCAACTGCGCGGCATAGGCATTCCGGTCATCCTGATCACCGCCCTGAGCGACAGCAGCACGCTGGTGCAGGGGTTACAGCTTGGCGCCAATGACTACATCACCAAGCCGCTCGACGCCGACGTGGTGCGCGCGCGCGCCGCGACGCAACTGGCGCTCAAGAATGCCGAGGACGAGCGCAAGCGCACGATCACGCAGTTGAAGTTCACGCAGGAGATGCAGGAGAATTTCACGCGCGTGGTCTCGCATGATCTCAAAGGCCCGCTGACCAACATCCGTATGGCTCAGTTCATGCTGCGCGACATCCTGCGCGACAATCCCGAAGCGCACAGCATCCTCGACAACATGGATACGACGCTCAACAGCATGATCGAGATGCTGCGCATGTTCCTTGATGCGATGGATTCACAGCAGTTAGAGCCAATGCTCGCGCCGCTGGCTCTGCACGATCTGATTGTCCAAATCACCGATCAGTACGGGCTGGCAGCAGGTCACAAGCGCATCAAGCTGGTCATGCGCGACTGCGATCTGCGCGTGCAGGCCGACGAGCGCCTGCTCCGGCAGGTGCTGACCAATCTCATCAGCAACGCCGTCAAATTCAGCCCGGCAGGGACGCAGACAACGGTGTGGGCGGAGGCCAGAGACACGATGGTGCGCATCTGCGTTGCCGATCAAGGGCCGGGGGTTCGCCCGGAGGAGCGCGATCTGCTGTTCAACATGTTCAGCAAATTGAGCGCGCGCCCGACCGGAGGCGAAGCCAGCACCGGACTCGGCCTGTGGATCGTCAAGGAGCTAACGCGCTTGCAGAATGGGCGCGTCGGTTTCGATCAGGGCGAGAGCGGCGGATCGGTTTTCTGGGTCGAACTGCCCGCTGCTGTGCCTGCCGCATAGATACGGAAGCCCTCGGCTTCATCGCGGATCAAAACCCGCGCCGGGTAGCGCAGGATTATCCCCACTGACCAGAGATCGCCGACTGCGCCGCCTGCATTGAGGACGGCGGCAATCGCCACGTAATAGGCGATCCCCTGCGAGGCGAACAGCATAATCAGCATTGCCAGCACCGTCATGCCGACAATCGGCGCGAGGGCAATCGCCAGATATTGATTGCGCCAGAAAAGCGCGTTGTCCGAGGTGGCGAACAGCACGCCTTTCGAGAGGTTCGCGCCGTAACGCACCGGGTAGCCGAGCAGCCGAATCGTGATGCCGTGCAGCAGTTCGTGCAGCGGCAGGACGATCACAAAGACAATAATCACGGCCAGCCACCAGGGAATGCCCAGATCGCCGCTGGTCGCGCGCCCACGCGAGGCAATGCCCCACCAGATCGCCATCCAGATGATCATAAGAATCAGCGGAACGATGGCAATGATGTTGAGCCAGATCAGCAAGCGGCGTTCGGTCAGGAGAACTCGGCGGATTTCGCCGTAGCCGGGCGGGAGGTCGTACAGGGATGCGCGGGTGGGTGTCATGGTCGCTGCGAGTCGGTAGCCAGATTTGATTCCATTGTAAGCTGCATCGTGGCTAAAAAAGCAGTAAGACAGCCAGTCAAAGCGAAGTTGTGCCGAAACGCAGACAAGCATAAAGATGGAAACAAAGCACGGGTAAACCCCGGCAGCCGAACGCCGCGCTATCTCCCCTGACAGGCGCGTTAGACGTTAGTTCGTTTTGTTTTCGCGTTTGAGGAAAAGCGCCGAGCGCGTGACCTCGACGACGGCGACGCCGCGCTGATTGCGCCCGACGTGGCTCAAGGTGACGATGCCGCACTCCGGGCGCGATTTGCTCTCGCGCTTGGCGACGATTGTCGTCTCGGCGTAGATCGTGTCGCCGTGAAAGACGGGCTGCGGATGCCGAACGTTCTCATAGCCGAGGTTGGCGACAATCGTGCCGTCGGTCAGGTCGGCAATGGTCAGGCCGATGACGAGGCTGAGCGTCAGCAGGCCGTTGACAATGCGTGTGCCGTACTGCGTTTTCGAGGCGAAATCCTCGTTGACGTGGAGCGGTTGGGTGTTCATGGTGATGCTGCAAAAGAGCATGTTGTCGGCTTCGCTGATGGTGCGGCCAGTCGCGTGGCGAAAGCTCATGCCGGGGTCGAGGTCTTCGTAATATTTTCCGGGCATGGCGATATGTCCGTGAAATAATCAATCAAAGAAGAGAAAAATTTAACGCAAAGACGCAAAGACGCAAAGAAAGGCGCAAAGGAATCAGATTAGGTTTTAAGCTGCCTCAATTGATGCCGTTAATGGGATTTGACGCAATGATTAGGGGTATCCAGCGGAGCCGCCGGGTGTGAGGGGGGACACACCCGGCGGCTTGTAGAGGGAAGGGCCTATGAAGGGTTCTCGCTTTTATACCCCAGCCCATGAACCTGGTACTAACAATAAGTCGCTTACCATTGTGGCTCACTTACGCCAACCAGGTTCAATTGACTAGAGATTATGCCCGGCGTCTGAAGTCCGAATTAGGCGCACATGAGCGCCATATGAGAACCGATCAGCCGGGCGGTGAGACCTGCCCCACCGGGGCGACGCCGGGGATCGGCGTGAATGCTCCAGTGGCGACCGGCGTGGCGTTCTGGCAGGCGTTCTGAGCCGCCGCGAGCTTGCTGTTGGCGACGCCGCTCGGCAGGACGTTGATCGCCTGCTGATAAGAGCCGACAGCCGTACAGCTATTGCTCGTCGCCATATAGTTATCGCCCTGCGCGACGTACATGTTGTAGAGCAGCTTCTGCGCCTGGGTGTAATAACGACCGGGGCCGAGCGCCAGCACCTGCTGAAGCGCATGGATCGCGGTCGGATCGCCCGTGCCTACCGCCGATTGCGCTGTCAGGAATAATTCGGCAGCATAGCGCTCATAATCCAGCCCATTGGCGAGCGGGCCGAACTGCTCGGCGCGGTTGACGATCAGGTTGGCTTCGGCAGGCTGATTGCTGTTGTAAAGCTGCATGGCGTAGTTGTTGAGCGCCTGTGCCATCAGCGTGCGCACGGTCTGCGTCTGGAAGTTCGGGTCTGCGCCGAGAATCACGTCGAGGTAGGAAACGGCGTCCGACCACTGGCTCGCGGCCATCGACGCCTGTGCCTGCGCCAGAATCTTGGCGAGATCGTAACCGCCGTTGCTCTCCGGCGTGATGGCAATGTCCTCAGTGACTGCTTCGGTCGGCGCGGCCTCGGTCGCCGGCGCGGGAGTTGGTGTGGCCGTCGGCAGCGCTAGATTATAGAGCGCGGTTGCCGTCATGACGTAGCCATTAAGATCAGGCAGGCTTGGAGCCTGTGTCTCCAGCCAGCGCAGACGCGCGTCGATAATCGGCAGATTTTGCGCGGCGATGTCGCTCGGCAGGTGATTGAATTGGTCGCTGATGGCGGCGTTCTGAGTCGCGGTCGCGTTGGTGTTGGCCGTACGCTGGCCGGATGTCCAGCCCGCCAGACCGGACAATGCGACGATCACGACTGCAACCGCCAGCAGCATAGCGATCACCAGCACGGTGACGAGGCAGCTTCCGCGCGATCCTGAATCTTCTGGTCGAATAGTGGGGGTTAAATTGATCGGGTCGCCCTCGAACGGCGCCCTCGGCTGTGTGTCTTCGAGTGAATAGCTCATGCACCTTACCCGGATGTTCGTTCGCGTGGGGATTATAGCCGAATTGAACGAACGTGCCTAGCGACGGCTGGTCTACGACAGGGCGAACGCATCAAATTTATGTTCGGGTCATGAAAGGCGATACGGTTTTTAGGGACGCGATAAATCGCGTCCGGTATAGCGGACGGCATCAATGCCGTCCCTACGATTCCTTGTGACCCTTTGTGACTTTCCATCTGATTTTGATGCGGTTGCCCTGGGGTCTACGCGGGGAGAATGGAATATGAACATGGTCAAATGATGACCAGAGGCATCCTGGTTCTTTTCCTTGACAACATAGAAAAATTGTTCTAATTTAAGTATATATCCTATTTAATCGGCAAAGAGAGACATCATGAAACTTCTTCTCGCCTCGGCTGGTGTCACCAACAACAGCATCCACAGCACATTGGTCGATATGCTCGGCAAACCGATTGCCGAGTGTAACGCCCTCTGCATCCCGACTGCGGGCTACGCCAACCGCAACGGCGCTGAACGGGCATGGTATTTCATCAGCGGACGAGAACCCAGAACTCCCATGTGCGAATTGGGCTGGAAGTCCGTCGGCGTGCTGGAACTGACCGCGCTGCCCAGCATCAATCGAGAAAATTGGGTGCGTTGGGTACAGGAGACGGATGTTCTGCTGGTGAATGGCGGCGACGCTTTGTATTTATGCTACTGGATGCGCCAATCCGGGCTGGCAGACCTCTTGCCGTCGCTGCGCGATATGGTCTGGGTGGGATTGAGCGCCGGGAGCATGGTGATGACCCCGCGCATTGGGGAAGAATTCGTCGGCTGGAAGCCGCCTACGGGTGGCGATGAAACGCTGGGACTGGTCGATTTTTCGATCTTTCCGCATCTCGATCACCCAGATTTGCCGGACAATAACATGGCGAACGCTGAAAAATGGGCTGCCAAGCTCACGAATCCGGCGTACACGATTGACGATGAAACGGCTATCAAAGTGGTCGATGGCAACGTCGAAGTGATCTCCGAAGGCCATTGGAAACAGCTTACGCACGAATGAGAGTGCGAACTGTAGCTAGAGGCTCCGATCCGTTTTGATGCGGAGATAGTGTTTGCAGGTGAGACCTGCTAGGTCGCCCCTACGAAGAAATCAGTCTATTGGCTTCATGCCTCTCGCGCGAGCTGTTATGACCCGATTTCCCAATACGTGTAGCCCCACAGCAGCGCGCCGACCTGAAGCTCGTTGAAGTTGCTGCCCGTGTTGGGAATCGAGGTGGTATTGCCGTCCTGCCAAATGGTCACCCCGCCGGACGAAGGAAAGCCCGTAAAAGCAACCTGCCGACCGGACGGCGAGAGCGTCACCTGTGCGGGTGATCCTGCTGCCGCCGCATTCGTACCGACGACCTCCCAGTAATAACCCTGATCCTTATCGACGCCAAAGCGCAGCGCTTGCGAGTTCGAACTGGCGGTCACGAGGCGCGGAAGCTCGCTCGCGGCCTGCGCGACTCCGGTCTTGGGATCGATCAGAATCCAGCGCGACGACTGATAAATCAAGCCCAACTGCGCGCCATTCGCGCTTTCGACCCAGACGAAATCGAGCACCGGGTCATTATCGACCGGCGCGATGCGCGGGCTGGAGAGCAGCGTGCCATCGTTGCCGTAGATGAGATAATCCTGCTCGCCCGCGTCGTCGGTCGAGGCGTTGACGGCAAGCCCGGCGCTGCCCCAGCGGAGCGGCGGCGCGGCTCCCTGAATCAGCGGAGCGTTCAGGTCGCTGGCGAGAACGGTCTGCGTATTGCTGGCAAGGGTATCGACGACGATTTGCGGCTTGCCGCCGGGATAAGCGTATTCCGTCCAGGCGAGGCTCTTGCCGTCGGGCGACCAGACGGGCGTCGAGCGAATCGTCGCTTTGTCAGCCACGTTATCAACCAGCAGCGAGGCGTCGGGCGGCTGACCGACGACCTGCGTCGATTTATGCGTGGCGATGTCGAGCACGTAGATGTCGCCGGGCAGGTCGAAATCGGCAATCTTGCCCGTCGCCTGAATCCGGTTGAGCGCGTTCAGCCCAATCTGATCCGCCGATTTGTAAGCAATCGTCGTACCGTCGGGCGCAAGCTCCGGCCCGGAGATCGTGCCGCCATTGGTGATCTGCGTCGGCGGCGCGGTCAGCGAATCGACGCTGTAGAGGTCGCCCTGAATCCAGAGGATCAGCGGAAGCTCGCTCCCCTGCGCGTGAACGACCGCGCTTGTCAGGGCGATGAATAAGAGACAAAGCAGGAAAATGGGCTTTTTCATTCAAATTCATCCAACTAAGCTAACAATCGGGCGCAGTACTTTAGCTCATCCCTAACCACTGCTGCCACGCGACGAACAACTGATTTTGCTGGTCGTAGGTGCTCTGAGCAGCGGCGGCGTCGCTGGTGTTTCCGGCGAGGTTGGCCTTAACCAGCGTCAGATCAGCGTCGAGGGAGGCGAGCAAAGCCTGCTGCGCCGAGGTTGCGCAGGCAGGTACGCTGACTGCCGCGACGCTGCCGCGCTCCGTTTGCATCGTATCGGTCAGCGTCTTGGCGTCGCTGCCGGAAGTTGAAGGCGTGACTTTGGCGGCGGCCTGATTGAAGGCAGCGACGTGCGCCTTGACACCGCTGTACCAGGTCTGCGCGCCGCACGACGCGCCCTGACCTTTGGTCGCTGGATCGGGCACGGCAGCGCCGGATGTGGGACTCACGCCGACTGACCAAAGCGCGACGGTCAGCGCGGCGGCAGCTTGATCGGCGGCGGCCTGCTTTTGTTCCAGTGACGATTGGTCGCTGCTGCCGACGACGCGCGCTACGTCGGTGATGGCGTCGAAATCGTGGGTCAATGCGTTGAGCGCGTCGTTGACGCAGGGATCGTGCGGGACGTTGGCGACGAAGCTGCTGTGAATCCCCATCTGATTAAGAACAGCGGAGAGCGGCTGGGTTCCGCTGCGTGCGTCGTTAAGCGCCTGCTGCGTGAAATACTGGTAGTTGCTCTGAATCTGCTGGCTGCTCCACCAGGCTGCGGCGCTGGCACAGCCGGATGCGGTCGCTTGACCGCCAGCCGCAGGCGCGTTAGTCGGTGCGTTCGGCTGCGCGGCCTGCGCGGGCGCTGCTGTCGGCGGGACGGGTGTGGCAGTCGCCGGAGGCGCGGACGTGGGCAGCAGGCTCGTCAGCAGCGCGGACGTTGCTTCGCGGGTCGGCACGAGGCCGATTTTCTGACCGCCAAAGACCGCGCCGAAGGCCAGTGCCGCGAAGATCACCAGCGCGATCACGGCGATCACGATCACTTTAATCACGCCGACGATCAAGCGCCCCGTCGTGAGCGGCTCGCGGATTTGACCGAGGACTCGATCCGGGTCGCCTTCGCTGGCGAGCACCGCTTCGACGCCCGAATCGTCCAAATCTTCGGCGCTCAGGCGCAAATTGTCGATGTCGGATGCGTCGATCTCCTCGTCGTCAAACGCATCGTCGTCGAACGGATCGGGGGTTTTATTCGCTGGGCGCTTCGCCATTTCGTGCCTCGTTTCAGGTCAGGATTCTGCCAGTCGCAAACGCGCTTGCGCTCGACGCGCGCGCGCGAAAGGCAGACCGAATAACCACAGGATAACCAGAGTATAGATCAGAATTGACGCGCCATCGCCCGTAAGGAACGGCGCGGTCGTGAACAGCACCGTCGGCGTGTTGCCGAGCGCGTGGACGCCCACCACGATGAACAGGTTGTCGGTGCGCACGTAAATCAGCGTGAATAACGCGCCCAGCAGCAGCAGCACGACCAAATCGGCGGCGATGTCGCTCGGCGACATGCCCAGATAAATGCGGTTGGGAATATGCGAGAGCGCGAATAAGCCCTGCGAGATCAGCAGCGCGACGATCAACCGTCCCCAGGGACGGTCACGCAGGCTGCTCAGGCGCAGATACACCTGCGGGAACATGAAGCCCCGGTAGGCGATCTCCTCGAAGAGCGCGTTGCCGAGAATCTGCGTGAGGATCATGCCGATCATCACGCCAGGGTTCGCCCATTCCGGGCTGATGCTGACTTTGCC
>DASZXN010000170.1:0-3410 GCA_035545875.1 Phototrophicaceae bacterium | reverse complement strand
TTTTAAGCACATCGACCCGCAAGCGCTGGTCACGACCCTGCGCGGCGCAACACTCACCAATCTGCCGCCGCCGGAGCAGTTGGAAGCGATCCACACGCCCGCGCTGATCCTCGCCTGGACGGACGATCCGGGGCATCCGGTCTCGTCGGCGGAAGAAGTGCAGCGCCGCCTCGATCATTCCGATCTGCTCATCGCGCACAACGCGGCGGAGGTCGGCACATGGACGAGCGAAATCCGTGATTTTGTCACTGGCTTGTGATGATAGCGAGGCAATCACATCATGCAGACAAAAGCGAAGGGGTCGGCAGGGATAGCCGATGTCATCGGTGAGAAACGTGAGCAGGTCTTAGAGCTTGCGCGGCGGCAAGGCGTTTATAACGTTCGTGTATTCGGATCGGTAGCGCGCGGCGAGGCTGCTGCGGATAGTGATGTCGATTTGCTCGTGGATGGGCTGGAAAACGCTTCGTGGGGCGGCGGTCGTCTGCTCATGGAGTTACAGGAATTACTGGGTCGGCATGTCGATCTCATCAGCGAAGGTGATTTGCACCCGCTGATCCGTGATCACGTTTGCAAAGAAGCGATCCCGCTGTGAGCGCTGAGACAGATAAAGTCAACCTGATCTACATTCTCGACTGTATCGCTAATGTGGAAGAACTCACCGCAGCGGGACGCTCCGCTTTCGAAGCAGCGAAACATGATCGAGCGGCTGTGCTCTACTATCTCCAGACAATGGCAGAAAGCACTCAACGCCTCTCCGATCTGCTGAAATCTGCGCACCCGGAAATCGATTGGGTTGGCATCAACGGTTTTCGCAACCGTCTCGTTCACGGTTATCTGAGCGTGAATGCAGATATTCTGTGAAGCGTCATCGAGAGGTACTTGCCGGAACTCAAGCAAGCAACCACGATGATGTTGAAGAATTTGGACAATACGGAAGAAAGCTAGAAGGAGCCTCTATGCGCATCAACGTCGGTCTCGCGCAGATTTACCCGAAGATTGGCGACGTGAAAAGTAATCTTCACAAGCACCTCGAATACATTGATCGCGCGGTCGATCAGAAAGTCGATCTGCTCGTCTTTCCCGAACTGTCGCTGACTGGGTATCAGGTGCAGGATTTAGTCCCTGAAGTGGCGATCCGCGCGCGCGCCGACGATTCGACCTTCGCCGTGCTGCTCAACGCCAGCAAAAAGCTCGATCTCGTCTTTGGCTTCGTGCATCAGGACGAGCGTCAGCGCTTCTACATCGCCAGCGCCTATCTCTCCGGCGGCGAAGTCGTCCACATCCACCACAAGCTCTATCTGCCCACCTACAATATGTTCGATGAAGGCCGCTACTTCGATCAGGGCGAACACGTGCGCGCCTTCAACACCCGCTTCGGACGGATCGGCATGTTGATCTGCGAGGATTTCTGGCATATGTCGCCCGCCTACCTGCTCTGGATGGACGGCGCGGACATTCACATCTACATCAGCAGCAGCCCCAGCCGAGGACTCGACGCTGGAGATCGGCTGTCGGGGACGCGCTGGGTCGAACTGGTCAATCAGGCGTATGGCAGCATGTTCACCAACTACGTGATCCACTGTAACCGCGTCGGCTACGAGGACGGCAAGAATTTCTGGGGCGGCTCGTCGATTGTCGATCCGAATGGCGAATTTCTGCTGCACGGCACATATTTTGACGAGGCGCTGCTGACGCAGACCATCGACCTGAATCAACTGCACCGCACGCGCAGCCGTCTGCCCCTGCTGCGCGACGAACGCCCGACGCTCGTCCAGCGCGAACTCGCCCGTATCCTTACGGAGAACCCGTCATGACGCAATCGATCAATACGCCCGACCTTTCCGAGCGGCTGAAGATTAATACCGAGATCGCGCGCCAGATGCTGGTCGGCTTCATCCGGGACGAGATCGCCAAGACCGGACTGAGCCGCGCCGTGATCGGCTTGAGCGGCGGAATCGACTCGGCGCTTTCCGCGACGCTGGCCGCCGAAGCGCTCGGCGCAGAGAACGTCATGGCGGTACGGATGCCCTACAAAACCTCGTCGGCGGACAGCCTCGAAGACGCGGACAAGGTAATCGCCTGGCTCGGCCTGCAAACCATGACTGTGCCGATCACCGAGATGGCCGACCCGCTGATCAACCGCTTCCCGGAGATGAGCAACACACGCAAAGGCAACATCATGGCGCGCCTGCGCATGACCATCCTCTACGATCAATCGGCGGCGTGGGGCGGCTTAGTCATGGGCACGAGCAACAAGACCGAACTGCTGCTCGGCTATTCGACCATCTACGGCGACAGCGGCGTCGCTTTGCAGCCGATTGGCGACCTGTTCAAGACGCAGGTGCGCCAGCTTGCCGCCGCGCTCAAGCTGCCCGAATCGGTACGCCAGAAGCCGCCGACGGCTGACCTGTGGGAAGGCCAGACCGACGAAGGTGAACTCGGCTTCACCTATGCCGACGTGGATCAGGTGCTGTTTTTGCTGGTCGATGAGCGCTACACCGTCGAGGAGGTGATCGACGAGGGCTTCGCGCGCCCGTTTGTCGAGGCGGTCTGGCGGCGCGTCAAGATCAACCATTACAAGCGCACCATGCCGAACATCGCCAAGATCAGCCGGAGAACCATTGGGCACGACTTCCTGTATCTACGCGATTACACGTAAATCCAGGCGGATCGAACGTTTGTAGGGGTGAAACCCGTCCCTACGATTTAAGGTATTGGTCGATCAGCGCCTTGAGCTTGGCTTCATCCATCTGGTTAAAGACGAGGTTATCGGGATAGATGACGAGGTTGGGGCCAGCGCCGCACATCGTCAGGCAGCGTGCCGTCTCCAGCTTGAGGTTCGCACCGTTGGCATTGGCCTCCGCGATCATCGGCTGAAGCTGCCTGTAGAGCTTGTCCGAGCGGCGGCTCAGGTTGCAGAACTCGCCCATGCAAAGGACAAGTCGGCGGCGGCGCGGCGGAGTCACGGGTTCAGTCACGAGATTTCCAGACAAATGACATGGCAATTCTCCGTAGGGGCGAGGCGTGCCTCGCCCCTACACAATACCTCTTGTGAGAGAGATCACGACCCGCAGGTGCTGGACGACGGCTGCTGCGCGGACTCGGTATTGGCGAGGAAGCTGATCTTGATGTCCACCGCCTGATCCACGTCTGCGACGCCCGGCACGTTCGGTATCGTCAGATTATAGTCCGAACGCTGGACGGTTGCCGTCGCCGTGCCCTTGATCTCGGTCTGCGCATCGGGCGTGACCGTCACGTCGAAGGTGACAGGCTTGGTGATGTCCCGGATGGTCAGGTCGCCCGTGATCTGGAACTCGAACTGCTGATTGATCGTCACAGCATCGGGCAGCCCACTGATCGAGGTTGGCTTGAAGCTGATGAACTCGAACTGATCTTCGGACGACTGCAAA
>DASZXN010000169.1:0-6782 GCA_035545875.1 Phototrophicaceae bacterium | reverse complement strand
GGCCTGCTCGCGCTGGAGGTTCCAGAGACGATTGATATTGTCCTGAAGCGGTGGAAACAGCGCTTCCATCTCGGAGAGGCGGGTCACATAGCGCTCAAATTCCTTGTCGTGCAAGCGCCAGACCTCATCGTTCGAGAGTGTGAACTGCTTCCAGCGCTTCTGATCGTCCGAGCGCCAGTCGTTCCATTCCTGACGGAAGCGCTCCTCGCTGAGGCGCTGCATTTCCGCAACCTCGTTGATGCGCCGTTCCAGACGGTCGCCGATGCGCTCGAAGTCGTCGATGATTTTCTTCATTTCGCGGTAGGCTTCCGCCCACGTCTCGAAGCGCTCAATGTTGCGCTGCATCTGGCTATCCTGCTCGCCAAAGCGATCCATCAGCGCCTTGACCTGCTGCTCGCGCTGCTGGTCGAGCAGAGTCTGCTGGTCGATGAACTGCTGAATTTGCTCGCGGCGGTCGCGGTCGCCCGCGCTGACATCCTGAATTTTGCGCTCATTGCGTAACGAGAGTTCTTCGATTAACGACAGCTTGGGTTTGAAACTGTCGATCTGCTTACGTACTTCCGGCACCTCGGATTCGACTTCCGAGAGGCGGCGCGCATCCTGACGGCGCTGTTCTTCGAGGAACGCGAGGCGGCGATCCGGCTCTTCCATGCGCTTGAACAAATCGTCCAAACGCTGCTGGAGGCTGGCGACCGTTCCAGCGAGACGATCCTTCTCGACGTTCATCGAGGGAAGCTCGGTCGTCTGACGCTCAATCTTGGTGAGTTTCTCGGTGATGTCGCGCACGGGCCTGGCGTTCGCTTCGCGGGCGAGTTCGGCGCGGCGCTCGGCTTCGCGCTCGGCAGTCAGGCGCTTGGCCTCGACCTGTTCAATCATCTGCTGCATCTCTTTGCGCAGTTGATCGAGCGACTCGTTATCACGCCCCGGCGTGCTCATCTCGCCGCGCAGCATCGATTGATCCGACTCGATGCTGTTGAGGCGCTTATTCAGGGTATCAATCGTATCCTGCTGCTGCGTGAGCCGTTCCTGAAGCGTAGCGATGGTTGCTTTATCGCGGCGACGTTCTTCATCGAGCCATTCGATCATACGTGCGGCTTGGTTTACGTCCATGTCGCCCTCCAACCCATTCCTTAAACGTTTACAGCGCAATTATAACACGCCGCGTTCTAAACTCTAGCAAGAGAGTCCGTCGATTGGATAGGGGAACGTCATGCTCTTATAAACGAGCGGCAGTTCGCTCGACGGCGGCCATGACTTCCTTCAGGACGGGCTTGTTCTTGAAGTAAAGGATTTCACCGGGGATGTCTTCGAGCTTTTCCGGCGTGAGGTTGATGCCTTCGTAGACCAGCAGCAGGAGATCGCTGCGGTTGGCCGCGCGCACTTTCTCGACTTTACGGCGCAGATATTCGCGCGTCCAGAAGCCGACGATTTCGATCAACACGCGCTGGCCGGTCTTTTTGTGGGTGAGCGCGAAATCCGGGATCATCACGGTATCGCCCAGCAGAATCACCTCGTCTTCGCGGGTGAGCGTCCATTTGGCGCGCTGACTGCCGAAGCGCGCCGCGAAATCCGCCGCGAAATCGGCTTCAAGGCGGCTGTCGAACTCGCCGCTGCGCTTGAAATGCGTTCGCAGCTTCGAGCGGGTATCGAGCTTGTACTGGCAGGTCTTGGTGAAGCCGGGTGGACGGACGCTGGCGATCATTTTCCATTTGTTGCCGAGCAGTAATGCTGGCAAAAACGCCGCAAACTGGCGACCGTAGCGTGTCGTCGCTTTGACGAACGGCGAAATCGGCCCATCGAGATCGAGATGATAGCCGCCCTCCGCGAGCGGATAGGCTTCGTACATCAGTTTGAACAGCTTGAGGTAGCGCCAGAAATCCTTGTAATTGTCGTGCAGCTCGACCTGCATCTGATCTGACCAATAGAGCACACCACGCGCCAGTTCAAGGTTGTAGCGCAAAATCAGCGCTTCCGGCGTCCATTGATGGCCGACGCTGGTCATAAGATTCTCGGCGGAGCGATCTGCGAACAACGTGGTTTCAAGCTGAATTGGCGTAACGCCTAGACTGCTCGCAAGCGCAGCAATCCTATCGGCGCGTGTCTGCGTGTGAAACAGATCGGGTTGGGCGAACACGGGGCCAAGTGCGAACAGCCTGCGCCGCAAATCAACAGGTGGGATCACGGTCTCGGTCATCTGAAACTCAGCAGCATCTTCGAGGACTTTCGCCAGCCCGCGCACGACGATGAAATCGGTGCGCACGCCGATATAGGCTTCGAGCGTCTGATCCCATGCTTGGCGCGGCAGGCTGACCTGCTGCGTGAATAAGCCGATCAACTCGCTCGCCGTTTGCAGCCAATGATCGTCGGTCAGGTCGATCCACTCGACTTTGACCATGCCTTTGCGCTGCTTCAAACGCGGCTTGATCAGATCACTGGTCAGCATAGCGATGGCGGCGCTGCGAACGCCCGATTTCCACGCTGTCGCGCACCAGTACCTCGAATAAATATGCTTGCCGACTGCCAACTTTGCGCAGCACGCGCCCTAAGCGCTGAATATATTCGCGGGCGCTGGCGGTGCCGCCGAGGACAATGGCGACTTTAGCTTCGGGCACGTCGATCCCTTCGTTGAGCACCCGTGACGTGGCAATCGAGCGGTAATTCCCGGCCTGATACTGGTCGAGGATGTATTTGCGCTCGGCGGCGGTCGTTTCGTGCGTGAGCGCCGGGATCAGGTGGCGGCGCGAGATCGCGTACACGGCGTCGTTGCTCTCGGTGAAAATCAGGCTTTGTTCGTGGGCATATTCCTTGAGCAGAGCTTCAAGCGCCGCCAATTTGTTATCAGCCTGCGACAGCAGCCGAATCAAGCGCAGACGAGCGAGCAGGGCAGCGCGCGCATCCGTGTCGAAGGAGCCGCGCCGCATCATCTCTTGCAGCCACCAGCGACCATGTTTCTGTGGCAGTTGATTCGAGCGGAAGTAATCCGAATAAATCGCGTAGTCGGCATCGTAGAGGGCGCGCTCGGCGGGCGTCAAATCGACGTAAATGCGCTCGGTGCGATATTCGGCCAACTGCGCACCGATCAGATCGTCAATGCGCTGCTCGAACACAATCGAACCGATGAGATCGTCAATGCGCCAGCGGCTGTTGGCTTCTTCTTCGGCATCGGGGTAGGTCGCGGTCAGGCCGAGGCGAAACGGGGAGGGCGACATCAGCGCGCTTTCACCCCAACTGGGCGCGGGCAGGTGATGCACCTCATCGAAGATGATCAGCTTGAAAGCGTTGCCCTGTGCCGCGATCAAATCGCCTGCCGAGTGATAGGTCGTCACGGTGAGCGGGTGGATAATCTTTTCCGCGCCGTAGTAAACGCCGACCTCGGTCTGAAAGGCGTTAACCAGCCGCGCATACCACTGGTGGAGCAGGTCAATCGTCGGCGCGACGACCAGTGTCGAGCGGTTGACGCGCTGGATCGCGTGAATGGCGACAAAGGTCTTGCCCGCCCCGGTTGGCAGGACAATGCTGCCGCGCCGATCTGCGGCTTCCCAGGCGTCGAGTGCGGCGATCTGATACTCGTGCGGCTCGCGGGCATCGTGCAGGGTCAGATCGAGATGCTGCCAGCGCGGGAGTGTATTACTGATCTCGTGGTCACGCAGCCAGCCGAGCAGGGTAGGGTAGTGATAGGCTTCACAGCGCCAGCGCGACTTGATCCAGCGAAACGCGGGCAGAACTTCGGCCTCTTGCTCGACATCGTACAGGACGAGCGTACCCCCCTGAAACACCAGTGAACGACTCACGACAGCTCCGAATATTTGTTCGAAGATTATAACCGAAACGTTCAATCCTCAACAGTGGCTCGTTAAGAATCATGCGCGTGTTACAATAGGCTAGGTTGGATGCTGCGGGTGAATCAGCTATGGCGTCGGTTGAAGCGCGAAATTTACAGAAGCTTTTCGGTGACGTAAACGCGATTGATAATGTCAGCCTGACGGTGCAGGAAGGCGAATTTCTGGTGCTGGTGGGGCCGTCAGGGTCGGGCAAGACGACGCTGCTGCGCATGATCGCCGGGCTGGAGTCGATCAATGGCGGCGAGATTCGCATCGGCGACAAAGTGGTCAACGACGTGCCGCCGCGCGCGCGCAAAATTGCGATGGTGTTTCAAAGCTATGCACTCTATCCACACATGACGGTGTTCGACAATATTGCCTTTCCGCTCAAAACCGAGAAAACCGACAAGGCGACGACCCGGCAGAAAGTTGAATGGGCGGCCAAAATGCTCAAGATCGAGCATCTGCTGACACGCAGACCAAACCAGATTTCCGGCGGCGAGCGTCAGCGGGTGGCGCTGGCGCGGGCACTCGTGCGCGAACCGCAGGTGTTTCTGCTCGACGAGCCGCTCTCGAACCTGGACGCTCGCTTACGCACATCTGCCCGCGAAGAACTAAAGCAGTTCCAGCGACAGATTGGCGTGACCATGATCTACGTCACCCACGATCAAGTCGAGGCAATGAGCATGGGTGATCGCCTCGCGGTAATGTCGAATGGGCGGATTCGTCAGGTCGGGACGGCGCAGCATCTCTATCAGGAGCCGGGCGATACCTTTGTCGCCTCGTTTCTCGGTCTGCCGCCCATGAATTTAGTCGAGCAGGACGAGTACATTCTCGGCTTTCACCCCGAACATTTCCTGCCGCGCGAAACGCGCAGCGATTGGGTTGATCCGCTGATGTTCGACTTCGAGGTCACGCGGAGCGAATATCTCGGCGCGGAGCGCTACATCTACGGCACCGTAGGCAGCGCGAAAGGCAAAGTCAGCCTGGTTGCCAAGCTGATGTCCACGATCAACCTACCGCTTGAAGTCGGGCAGCGCTGCGAGTTCGCCGTCGAGCGCGCCAACCTGAGCTATTTCAACCGACGCACCACGCTGCGCATGGGCGCACCGCAGACCGCTTAGTCAAGTAATTCCCTTAGTGATCTGAATATTGCGGCGCACGAATCTTCAACGTAGAGCGCTGGATTGGTTTGACGCGCAATTTCGCTGTAGGGCAGGACGACACCCGTCCAGCCTTCGGTGTTCCAGCGCGCGCCATCGGGCAGCTTCGGCGCGTCGAACTGAGCAGGGTAGGGATAGGCGTAAGCGTAGAGATACGGGTAGTCGATCCCGTAGCTGAAGGGCGCGAAGCCGAAGTTCAGATGCGGATGCTGCTCATCTGGCTGATCCTTGAACCACAGGAACGAGGCGTCGAAATGCTCCGGCCAGACGACAATCGGCGTCAGCGAGCCGTTCAGTCGCGCTTTGAATTTAGCCATTCCTGTGAAAATGGCATCGAAAGCCTGTGCGTAAGCGTTCGCAGACGCAGAATCGAATTGCAGCGGCGTTTGACCGCTAACCTCCTCGCGTTTCGGCTGGCTGCGGTTAGTGAGCGATGGCGCGGCTTTGAATAAAGCGTCGGTAAATGATTCGCCAGCGTTGTGTGAAATGAGTCCTGCGAGTTCACCAACATAAATGGTTTGCAGCAGCGTTTCAAACAAATCGGCTTGCGTATGTTCTCTAATCTGGATGTTCACCGCTGCACCAACGGCAGGCTGGTAAATCAGTATCCGCTGACGGTAACTGAGGGTGACCTCGCCGCCCGTCGGCAGCAAATCGGTTGAGACCCCATTCGGCACGATTTTAAGGCCAAGATGGATAAAGTTGGGCTGGCGCTCAAAGAACAATTGGCGCAGCGGTTTGAGCAGGAGCGCGGCGCTGTGCAGGTTGTGTAGAGTTGGTTGAGCGTTATCAAGATTCGGAAGCATCAGGTTTACTCGCTAGAAGAACGGTTATTAGCGCTTAGTCATTGGGAATCACTTATTTGTTTCACGCCTCGATGATTAGCACGCTGTTAAAGCCACCCAAGCCGTCGTGAATCTTGCGCGGATTGGCCGGATCGTGCAGCGGACGCTCGCCGTTGAGGATGAACTTGTAAGCGTAGCTTCCGGGAGCGAGGCGCGGTGTGTGCGCCTGCCAGACTCCCGGCTCGATCTGCACACTGAGCAGACCGGGAAGCTGCCAGCCGTTCCACGAACCGACTACCTGTACCTGCGCGATCTGGTGATCGTGGAGCAGAAAAGTAATTTCTTCGCTGGTGATCTGCGGTGAAGTCAGATAGCCGACGGCGTGCTGATGACGTTCCAGCAGCGCGACCGCGACTGCGTGCCCGGCTTCGAGCGCGCCGTAGCCTTGCTGCTCGCTGGAGATGCCGGGAATCGGGTGCGCGGTTTGCGTCAGGATGTCGTAAATCAGCGCGGGTGTGAGCGATGGATTGGCTTCGAGCATACAGGCGATCAGGCTGGAAGTCATAGGCGCGGCGAAACTCGTTCCATCAACGTGCTGATAATGTGGCGTGATCAACTTCATGCCGCGAATTTGTGCGGCACGTTTGCTGTTGCGATAGGCGCGTTTCGAAAATAACTGTGCAGCTTCGCTAGCGACGTTCGATCCCGGCAGAATCGGCGCGACGACCCAAATGCTCGGCGCGACCAGCTCCGGCTTGGCAATTGCATCGACGCCTTCGCCGTAATTGCTGTGCCAGACTTCCATCTGCGAACGGTCAAACATATTCTTATCGTCCAGCCCGCCGATGGTGAGCGCTTCCGGCGCGGTAGCAGGCGGATTCAGATGGCGCTCACCATTGTTGCCCGCCGCGACGATCACGCTAATTCCTTGCTTGACCAGCGCGGCGACAGCTTGATCGACCGGATTGCCTGCCAGCGGCTCGACTGGATCACCGCCGAGCGAGATGTTGACG
>DASZXN010000168.1:0-4844 GCA_035545875.1 Phototrophicaceae bacterium | reverse complement strand
GAAACCACCGCGCCCGCGCCAACTGCCCCGACCGAAAATGGAGTGATCGCTTTCATTCGCTTCCGGCTCAAAGAGGACGAAACCCGCCTCGCCGGCAGCGGCGGCGCGATCATCCTGATCGGCGTGCTGGTCTCGCTGATTAACGCCCAAATCGCTACGGCGCTCTATATCATCGCCACGCTGATCGCGCTCTATCCGGTCGCGCGCAGCGGCATCAACAACCTGCGCATCAATCACGATTTCAGCATCAACCTGCTCATGACCATCGCGGCAGTCGGCGCGCTGGCGATTGGTGAAACGCTCGAAGCGGCGACGGTCGTCTTTCTGTTCGCCGTCGGCGAGGCGCTCGAAGGCTTCAGCACCGAGCGCGCCCGCCAGAGCATCCGCTCGCTGATGACGCTCGTCCCCGAAACCGCGCTTGAGATTCACGAGGATCACGAGCATGTCGTCCCGGTCGCTGATCTCGCGGTGGACGACCTGATTCTGGTCAAGCCGGGTGAACGCATCCCTGCTGATGGCGTGATCGCCAAAGGCGAGAGCGGCGTCAATCAAGCACCGGTGACAGGCGAGAGTATGCCCGTGACCAAACGCCTCGGCGACAGCGTGTTCGCCGGAACGATCAACGGATCGGGCGCGCTGGAAGTGCGCGTCACTCAGAAAACCGCCGATAACACCATCAACCGGATTATCCGCATGGTCGAGGAAGCGCAGAGCGTCCGCGCGCCGAGCCAGCGCCTCGTCGATCAGATCGCGCGCGTCTACACGCCTGTCGTCACGGTCGCCGCGCTCCTGATTGCCGTCCTTCCGCCGCTGCTGTTCAACGCGCCCTTCTACGATGTCGGCAGCGTTCACGGCTGGCTCTATCGCGCCCTCTCGCTGCTCGTGATCGCCTGCCCGTGCGCGCTCGTCATCAGCACGCCCGTGACCGTCATCAGCGCGATTGCGGCGGCGGCGCGGCGCGGCGTGTTGATCAAGGGCGGCGCGCATCTCGAAGCGCTGGCTGGGATTCGCGCCTTTGCTTTCGACAAAACCGGAACGCTGACGACTGGAAAACCCGTTGTCACCACCACGCGCGCCTCGGACTGTGAGACAGGGCAGCCGTGCTCGCGCTGTGACGACGTGCTGGCGCTCGCCAACGCGGTCGAACGGCGCAGCACGCACCCGCTGGCGCGCGCCGTGACTGAAGCGGCGCAGGGTCGCGGGCTGGATCGCGTCTACCCGCCTGCCGAAGCGGTCGAGGCGCTGGCCGGGCGCGGCGTTCAGGGGACGGTGCGCGGCAAGCTGGTGACGGTCGGCTCGCACGCGCTCTTTGACGCCGAGCATCCGCACACGCCCGAATTTCATAACCTCGTCAATCAGGCCGAAGCGCAGGGCGAGACGACGATGCTCGTCTCGGTCGGCGACAACGTGCGCGGCTACATCGGCGTGGCGGATCGGGTGCGCGCGGAGAGCGCTCAGGTGGTCAAGCAATTGCGTGATTTGGGCGAGACGACGGTCATGCTGACCGGAGATCATGCAGCCGTCGCGCAAACGGTCGCACAACAGGTCGGCGTCGATCAGATCAAGGCCAATCTGCTGCCGGAAGATAAGGTTGACGCGGTGAAAGCGCTGCTGAACGACTATCAGCAGGTGGCGATGGTCGGCGACGGCATCAACGATACACCTGCGCTGGCCTCCGCGACGGTTGGCATCGCGATGGGCGGCGCAGGCAGCGCGCAGGCGCTCGAAACCGCCGACATCGCGCTCATGGGTGACGACCTGACCCAACTTCCCTTCGCGCTGACGCTCGCGCGCTTCGCGCGCCAGTTGATCCGGCAGAACGTCGGCATCAGCTTCGTAGTCAAAGCGCTTTTCCTCGTGCTGGCACTGCTGGGTGCGACCTCGCTGTGGTTTGCCATCCTCGCCGACATGGGCACCTCGCTGATTGTGACGATCAACGGGATGCGCACGCTCAAATACGAATAAGCTGCGCTGCGCTGGCGCTCCGAATCGGGCAGCGCCGGAAAACGGGAGCGCCTTAAGAGCAGCGCCAATTTCCCCAAAGCATATATTTTCTCGTGTGGCACTAGCCAATTTTCAGGCTTAAGGGTATATTTAGCCAACCTATATATCCCCTATTTATCGTATACAAAAGGAAACTTGATGCACAGGCGCCCGAACGCGACCCGTAATTTCGTGTTGCTGATCGCTGGCCTCCTCTTCGTCGTCAGCATTCCACTCGTTCTCGCACGACAGCAGCTTGTTCAACCAGATGGACGCATCAATCAGGTCGCTCATTTCGGCGGCGACGCGCTCTACTGCGTTGATGGCAACCGCAACCCGACCAGACAACTCCCGACCACCGATCCGGGCGGCTTTCGCCTGCTCAACATGAACGGTCAGGAGCTATGGTTTGTTCCCGGTCACGACGTGGAAGCCGCGCTGGAGAAATCCGTGATCGGCGGCGACTGGCAGTTGATCGCCAGCGGGAGCGGCACCTATGGTCCCGTGTCGCTGCATACCTGGAATGTCGGCGGGCAGAACGGCATTTTCTACGAGTTCATCGGCTACGACGAGCATGGCAAAAGCAATACGCTGATTTTCCAAAGCTGCATTGTCGGCCCGGCTGTCGGCAGCATTCCGACGTGGACGTTGAAGCCGAGCGGCACGCTTATGCCGAGCCAGACATTCACGGATGGGCCATCACCAACCCCAAGTGACACTCCGACGGGAACGAGTTCGCCGACCGCTACCGATACTCCGACGGGGACGAGTTCACCGACCGCCACTGATACAGCAACGTCAACCAGTTCGCCGACGCCAACTGATACGCCAACTGACGTTTCCGGTTAAGCACGCTTTTCAAAGCAAAACGCCCGACCATAGATCGGGCGTTTTTGTCTGTCCCGTTTCGTTCGTTGCTCTTGATGAAGATTATACGTTACACTAACGTCAGTTATGGATAACCATTTTGAGCGAAGCATTTGATCGTAGGGGCACGACATGTCGTGCCCCTACCAGGGAAAAACCGGTTCCCGCTGCGGCGTATCCATAATTCACGTTACACTAAGGCAGTCTCGCTCTCGGAGCCTAATCGATGCCATCAGACGACAACACGACCCTCAAAACGGTCGTCCCCAGCGAAGATGAACCGCGCTTCCAGCGCAAAGCAGGCCGATCCGCCGGGCTGCTTGTCCTCGCGGCGCTGCTGGGGATCGTGATCGTGGGGATCGTGATCGTCGTGGCGCTGAAGCCGCCCATTTTCGGCAGCGCGCCGACCGCCACCCCTGGCCCGGCAGCAGCGGCGAGCAACCCGGATCAGATCGCGCTGCAATCGAACCGCGACGGCAGCAATCAAATCTACGTGATGGACAGCGACGGCAGCAACGTCCAGCAGCTACACGTCAGCAGCACGCCGCCGAATGGCAATACCCCGGCGTGGTCGCCGGATGGCAAGCAAATCGTTTTTGAGACCGATTTACCGGGCGGTGACGCGCGGCTCTACGTCATGAATGCGGACGGCAGTAATCTCCACCCGCTTGGCGATAGTCAGATCGGCTGGAACCCGGCGTGGTCGCCCGAAGGCAAACAGATCGCCTTCACCAAATACGGCAACACCTACACCGACATCTTCCTGATCGGCGTGGACGGCAGTAATCTCCATTCCATCACTGACGATTCCGCTAACGCCGACTATGCTGACTGGTCACCCGATGGCACGCAGATCGCCTACGTGTCCGAGGGCGACGGCAACGATGAACTCTACGTCGTGAACGCCGACGGGAGCAGTCCGCAGCGCCTGACCAATAATCCCGGCAGCGATCTCAATCCGGCATGGTCGCCCGACGGCAAACAGATCGCCTTTCAGTCCAACCGTGACGGCAACAATGAAATCTACGTCATGAACGCCGACGGCAGCGCCGTCCACCCCCTGACGAATGAATCGGATGATGGCTACGAACCGGCGTGGTCGCTCGACGGCACGCAGATTGCGTTTTCGTCGTATCGGGACGGCGGTCTGACCGAACTCTACGTCATGAACGCCGACGGCAGCAATGTACATCGCCTGACCAACAATGCCTCCGACGACCAATTTCCGGCGTGGCGACCAAAAAAATGAAGGGCAAGCAGCACCTTGCCCCGACGAAATGCCGATTTCACCTAGACCACGATATTGACCTTCAATTCGAGGTTGTTCGCGCCATGCGCCGCCCTGAAGATCACGCACGTTGCAGCGTGTCGAAGTCAGGTTAAACTAAAGGCATCTCATCGCGCTGGAACAGCGGAACGTCCCCGATGGCAAACTCGCCCCAATCCCGACCGAAACGTCTAGCGCTCGCGCTTGTAGCCGCTCTGTGCCTGACCGGAGCGCTGGCCTTCGGCGCTATGAGCAGCACCGCCGCTCCCGCGCAGCAGACGCAAAGCACGCAGGATGCGCTCAATACGCAGGTGTGGATGGAGATCACGGAAACGGCGGCCATCCCGCAGTTGACCGAAGCCTATCTCCGCACTCAGCGCAACGCCTATGCCACCCTGACCGCCATGCCCTCGCCGACGCCTTCTGGCGGCGGGCACGGGCAGATTTTGTTCTTCTCCAACCGCGACGGTTATTACCACATCTACGTCATGAACCCCGATGGCAGCAATCCACATCGGCTGACCAACACCTCGGCGCGCGACATCGACCCGGTCTGGTCGCCCAACGGCCAGCAGATCATCTTCGTCTCAGATCGCACGACCTACGACCAGCTTTACGTGATGAATGCCGATGGCAGCGATCAGGAGCGTCTCACCGACGAGCAGGCGAACGATGGGCTTCCGGCCTGGTCGCCGGACGGCAGTCAGATTGCCTTTGTCTCGGATCG
>DASZXN010000167.1:0-23004 GCA_035545875.1 Phototrophicaceae bacterium | reverse complement strand
GTCGTCGTTATCGTGATCCTCGCCCTGCTCGGGCCGGCCATCGGCAACATTTTCTCCAACATCGTCAACACGCTCTAATTTCGTTCCGTCTTCATCAACAACAAAAAATCCGGCGCGATGGTCTGCGCCGGATTTTTTGTTGTTGATGAAGACGGAACGAAATTAGAGCGTGTTGACGATGTTGGAGAAAATGTTGCCGATGGCCGGCCCGAGCAGGGCGAGGATCACGATAACGACGACGGCGACCAGAACGAGGATGAGCGCGTATTCGACGAGACCCTGGCCTTCTTCACGTGGAAGGTACATCATGATGATTTCTCCTCAAAGGATAATGGCTTGCTAGATAACCTAGCATTGAAGATATACTACCATAAAAGAGAAGTAATGCAACATTGAGGCGTGAAACTTTTGTGAAAATGTCTTTACACTTCTGAATTTGATTGGATTGGCAGCAGCGCCAGATGATCGTCGAGCGCTTGCACGCTGGCTTTGAGCGAAGGATCAACGGTTTCGAGCAGCTTGGCGACCAGATGGCGATCATTGAGATTCGTAGCTTGTAATGTCATTTGTCCATACTGAGCGTCATGAACGAGCAGATACGGATAGTCGCGTTCGGCATGAAAGCGGATCGTCGCCAGCACGGTCGCTGCATTCTGTTCACGCCGATCCACGTGAAGCTTGACGGTTTCCAGTGAAACATGATTGGCGGCGGCGGTTCGCTCAATCGCGCGGATCAGGCTGATGGTTTGTGCCCACCACGCGGCAAGCTGAGGGTAAGCTTCGCGCACCTTGAGGAGCGGCGGCTGCTCGCCGCGTAGGGTGAAGCGCAGCGCCAGCACGAAAGCGCGCACGTAGCGGCGCACATCAGCGAGCATGATTTACCGTCGTTTTCGGAGCGTGCGCCGCAGGAACTCGATGCCTGCGCCGACGACGATCATCGCTTGCACGCCGAGCGCGATCAAAATCCAGGTGGTCGTGCTCATCGTCGAGCGGACAGGCGCGGGCGGCTGAACCGCTCCCTGTACTGCCGATGTCGCCAACTGCGCGACTTCGACAATCGTCGGCGAAGGATCGTCAGCAGGCGGAGCGACGTTCGCTCCAGCAGTGGCAATCGAAGAATCGGGCGGTGGAGCGACGTTCGCCCCGGCAGTAGCAATCAAAGAGGTGGGTTGCGGCGATGGTATTGCCTGAGTTGCTCCATTTGTCGTCGGCAGCGCGAACATGGTGATCGTCGGCGGAATCGGCGACGGGACAGGCGTTTCCGTCGGTGGGCGATTATCCGGCGTGGGCGTGTAGGTTCCACCTTTGGGCGGCACAAGGAAAATACTGCCTGCCGCCAGATCACGGACGTTGCTCAGGCCGTTCAACTGCATCAGCGTGGGCAAATCCGACCAACTGTAGCCGTAAAGCAGGGCGATGTCGCCCAGCGTCTCGCCCGGCTGAACGATGTGCTTGATATTACCCTGATCGTCAAGACCGCCATAATAGGGCGGCGGCCCAGCCGCCGCCGCCGGATGGCTGGAGCCGTTGCCGCCACCGTTATTCGCTGCGCCGACAGGCACGTAAGAACTGCCGTCGCCGCCGAAGTCGATCACGTAGGAGCTGCCCCAGCTTCCATGCGCGATGCCAATGCCGACCTGCTGATAGCTGGTATTGACCAGACCTTCATAGTGAATGGGCGAATTGAGCCAGAAGACCCAGGCGTCGTTCAGGCTGGCGTTGGTTCCGCCGTAGATGTTCTCACCGATCAACGCGCCGCCGTAGCCTGCCGCGACCGCGCGCGTGCGCGGGCCAGAGCCATCGGGATGGGTATGCGCAATCGTCCCGGTATCGATGATCCACTGCGCCTGCTGCTGTGCGGCAACCATCAACGCCGAATTAAGCGAATAAGCGGGTAAGCCGTGTCCGGCGCGCAGATTATTGATCAGCGCGAGCAGATCGCTCGCGCTCTGCGCCTGTACGGGCAGAACCGTCAGCAGACACAGCAAAAGCAGCACTATTTTCCATCGCATAGGCGCGTATTCTATCATGCCCGCGTTTCTTACAAAAGATCGGCAATCTCTCAATGAAATCGTCACTCTGGGAGCCGGAACGTGTTTTAAGATATGTTAAAATCAAACATAGTCTTTTAAGCTTGAAATTGATTGGGGTATCATGAGCAGCGAGCTTGCGCGAGTTCTGTTGATTGTCGTGGTCAGCTATCTATTGGGATCCATCCCGACCGCTTATCTGGTTGGGCGGCTGCGCCACATCAACATCTTTGAGATCGGCAGCGGGAATATGGGCGCGACCAACGTCATCCGGGCAACCGGTGGTATCGGTTGGGGCGCGCTGGTCTGGTTCTTCGACAGCACCAAAGGCATCATCGCCATGCTGCTGGCGGGCAAAATTATGCCGGAGAATGTGGTGGCCGCCTGGGTATTGGCCGGAATCGTGGTCGTCATCGGACACAACTGGTCGCTGTTCGCCACGCTGATCACGGGAACCATTCGCGGCGGCAAAGGTGCGGCGACGGCTTTCGGAACGCTGCTGCTGATCCTGCCGCTTCAGTTGATCGCCGTGCTGTTGGTGATCTGCGGCATCCTGATCGCTCTGACGCGCTACGTCTCGCTCGCCGTGCTGGTGATGTTCGGGCTGGCGGCGGTGTGGCTGCTGCTGATGATCAGCCAGCACGTCATCCCATTCGACTACCTGTTCTACACACTGGGGATCACTGCCCTGATCCTGATCCGCTTCCGCGAGAACATTCAGCGCATTCTGGCCGGGACAGAACGGCGCTTTGGCGAACGCACCTAAGCTGCGGCGATCCTTCATCGCTGCGGCGCTGCTGCTGCTGACGGCTTGCGCGCGCGCCGTCACGCCGACTCCGACGCCGCAGCCGTCGCCGACGCCGAGTGCTACCTCGCAGTACAGCACGGTCAGCGGGCCAATTACGCGGGCGACGCTGCCCGCGACCTGGACGCCGACGTTCACCCCATTACCGACGCTGACTTCGACGCCGACACCGATCACGCCGACGCCAAGTTTCACACCCGTGCCTGACCTTGCCTCGCTCTGCGATTCGCTCACGATTAACAACTCGATCCCCGAAGGCCATACTTACGGCTGGAACGATGTGATCTCGCTGATTTACGGCACGACGATCAGCGCTGTCCGTGATCCCAGCACGCTCAAAGTGATCACGCTCAATGTGCGCTTTCTGGCGACCAACACGATCAGCGGTCAGAATCTCGGCGCGCAGTTGGTCGGTGGGCAGGTGCTGACGGTCGAGCTGCCCGTCAATCAGCTACCGGGGCCGGGCGATTACACCTGGAAAATCTCGGTCTACGGCGACGGCATTGGCGATCAGTGTGTTCATCAGGGAACGTTCTCGGTCACGCGGACACCGAACGATCTGCTGACCTCGACGGCGATCAGCATCAATGAATTCAACGATCAGTTGACGGCGACCGCCATCAGCGCGACGCAGATCAGTGCGCAGGCGACCGAGCAGGCCAGCGAATATCCTGATGTTCCCGTGATACAATAGCGCCACGACGAGGGAGGATGCGATGACGGCATTGATGCAGGCGGTTCAACGAAACGATGTCGCGGCGGTCAGGAAGCTGATCGCGCAGGGCGTGAACGTAAACGAGTTAGAGCCGAACGGCGACGCGCCGCTGGTCATGTCGGCCTATGAAGGCCATACCGAGATCACCCGGCTGCTGCTCGAAGCCGGAGCCGACGTGACAGCCGTCGATCCGGGGATGAAAGCGACGGCGCTGCACGCGGCAGCTTACGCGGGGCGCGCGGCGGACGCGGCGCTGCTGGTGCAATATCACGTTGAAATCGACAAGCAGGGGCCGTACAACGGCTATACTGCACTCCACGACGCCATCTGGCAGAACAACGTCGAGGTCGCCCGGCTGCTGATCGACGCGGGCGCGAACCTGACGCTCAGGAATCACGATGGACAAACGCCGCTCGATTTCGCCAAAGCCAGGCACGCCACGCCGATCATCGCCATGATCGAGCAGAAGATGAGCAAGTAAAATCGGCATCCTCGTGATTGGCTGCCGGAACAACTCAAGGGTTCATACGGACAAGGCGAGGGTAAGATGCTGATGCGCGACTAATACGAAAAAGGATAAAGCAATGCAGCTTTTTCAAAAACAATCACGTCTATTTCTCGGCATTTCGTTATTCGCCTTAGGCATGGCGCTCGCCGCTTTGTTGCTGAGTACGTCACACGTCACTGCGCAGAGCAGCGAAAACGCAACGATGGCCGATTTGCTGACGACCCTGAATGATCGTGTCCAAAACGATAAGACATTCCAATTTAACATCAACATCCCCTACAGCTTCTATAATCAAATCGAAACTTTCACCGTCGATAACGATGTCACGAAGATTTCGGAAATCGCGGATGACCACGTTTGCATGGACTATAAGAAGTCGAATACTGACCTGCTCCAAACCTTCTGCTATCCCTACACCACGATCTCGGTCGTCTACCCGATTCCGAAGTAATCGCTCAAGCTCGGATTGAGCGGACGTGTGTCCCGACGGTCGCTTTGCCGGGACACTTACCGGATCGCTTGCAGCACCCGCTCGAACAGGGTATCCCAGGGACGGGCGGGTACAACCGCCGCGCCAAATTTCTTAGCCTCGCTTTTCAGCCAGTTCCCATACAGCCAACTGACGCCCGCGCGCTTGGACTGCTCGCCTGCCTCTGGTTCGCGCCTCAGAAAATTCCGCGCGATTTGCCCCGCATCATCTTCATAGAGAAAGATCGCGCGCACACGCGGATCGACAGTGACCAGCGACGGCAGCAGATAATCGCCTTCGAGCACAACGGGCGTGCGTGACTCCAGATGATTGGCGATCACGGCTTCAAGCGCGGGAGCCATGACTCGCGCGACCAAAATCGTCAGATCGACGATCTTTTCGGGCGGGAACTCGGCAGCTTCGGGATGCGTGCGCCAGAAATGCAGGATCGGCTGCTGGTCGGGCGTGGTCAGCGCTTCGAGGATCACCTGAAAATCATCGACCTCGGTGATGCCGACGCCGAAATGCTGCGCGATCCGATAGCTGATGCTGGTCTTGCCCGTGCCCGCTGCGCCGCCCATCAGGAGCACGTCCCAATGGCGCGCAGGAGCGCGGTTCGCCGCTGTTTCTGTCTTCATCGGTTCTTCTCAATTACACGACCCACGACGAGGCGAAATTGTACCGTCCGTGTGCGAAAACGCGTTAGAATTTACCTGATTCGCAGCACAGGAAAGCGATGGATTATGGATAACGTTTGGACACTGGATCGGCTGCTGACAGCGGCGGAAATGGCAGGCTGCGCGCTCGGATCGTTCTCGCCGCGCCTCGCGCCGATGATCCAGCCGATTTTGCTGGCAGGGCAGGAGAGCCAGTCGCCGCTGATCGTACAGATTTCCAGCCGCGAACTGGCGCGTTACGGCGCGACGCCGGAGGAAATCGGCGCCGAGTTTTACCGGGAGGTACAGGAGCAGCACATTACGGTGCCGGTCGGCCTGCATCTCGACCACTCGTGGGATTTCAAAGTGATCGAAGCGGCGATTGCGGCGAAATTCACTTCGGTGATGATCGACGCTTCCGATAAGCCGCTCGACGAGAATATCCGCATCAGCCGTGAAGTGGTCGAATATGCCCACGCGCGCGGCGTCTCGGTCGAGGCGGAACTGGGCAGGATCGGCACGACCGATTTTGTCGAAACTGAACATGACGAAGAACTCTACACCGTCCCCGAAGAAGCCCAGCGCTTCGTCGCGGAGACACAGGTCGATGCGCTGGCAGTGTCGGTCGGAACGGCGCACGGCGTTTATCTGGTGCGTCAGCCGAAGGTCGATTACGCGCGCCTGACCGCGATTCGCACGCTGACACCCGTACATCTGGTACTGCACGGCGGCTCCGGCGTGCCGACCGCGATGGTCATGGGCGCAATCCACATCGTGGGCGGCGGCGTGAGCAAGGTCAACTTTGCCACCGACCTCGAAATCGCGCTGCTGGAAGCGCTGGGACGCGGCGAGAATCGCCTGAGCAATGAAGAATGCAAAGCGCTGCCGCCGGATCAGCTTGCCAAAGGGCGTGCGGCGGTCGCAGCGACGGTGCTCGACAAGATCGAGCATTATCTCGGCAGCGCGGGCAAAGCGGCGGAATTTCTCGCATCGTGATTCCGGCGGCGCTGGGAGATTGTTTTCGTAGGGGCGACCTGCCAGGTCGCCCCTACCCACGCGGAATGGCGATTTGGAGCGAAGCATGAACGTAATCTCCTTTATGACGGCCAATTACGTCGCGCGGCAGGTCGGCTATCACATGACCGAGGGTTGGGGGCAGGGCGACAGCGCGACCAGCGTCTATTTCCAGCCGCTTGACAGCTTCGGCGTGCGTTTCGAGGAATATCTGCGCGACATTCGCGCGCTCGGCTTCGCGGCGCTCGATTTGTGGTCGTCAATCCTTAGCCCAACGTGGGCGACCGACGAGCAGATCGATACAGCCGCCGATTTGCTCCACGAATACGGTTTCTCAGTCGTCAGCTATGCCGGATGGTTCGGCTCGACGGCGGACGAATTCGAGCGAAGCTGCGAGATTGCGAGCGCGCTCGACATTCCTGTGCTGGGTGGTCAGACTTCCGTGTTTTTCGAGGATCGCCCGTTTGTCGTGGCCGCGCTGCAAAAGTACGGCCTGCGCTTCGGGTTGGAAAATCACCCGGAAAAGTCGCCGGAGGAACTGCTGGGCAAGATCGGCGGCGACGAAGGCGGACTGATCGGCGTGTGCGCGGATACGGGCTGGTTCGGGACGTATGACTGCGATGCGGTCGAGGCGCTGCGCAAGCTCGCGCCGCGCCTGCTGCACGTGCATCTGAAAGACGTGCTGCACGGGGGTGGTCACGATACCTGCCGCTACGGTCAGGGCGTCGTGCCGATTCAGCGCTGCGTCGAAACGCTCAGGCAGGTCGGCTACACGGGCGCGATCAGCGTCGAGCACGAGCCGGAACGCTTTGATCCCACCGAGGACGTGCGTGCAAGCTTTGCGCTTCTAAAGCAATGGTTCGTGGATAATTGAGATAGCTGGATTTGTTCTAAACAAACTTGATTAAGGGGAGTAGACTGCGCGATGCAGGACGACAGCGACATCCTCAACGAGCAGTTGAACTACTATCGCGCTCGCGCCCGCGAGTACGACGAATCGGTGCAGCAGACGGGACGCTTTGCCGTGCCTGAGGAAGAAAATCCGCCGACTGACCCGATCATCGATCAGGAGTGGATGCAGATCATCACGGCGCTGCGGAGACTGCCGCCCGGTCAGGATACGCTCGAACTCGCCTGCGGCACAGGCATCTGGACGCGCGAACTGCTGGCGATCAGTTCAGCGGTCACGGCGATTGACGGCGCGCCGGAAATGCTCGACGTGAACCGCGAGCAGCTCGGCAGCGATCCGCGCATCGAATACGCCTGCTTCGACCTGTTCACGTGGCAGCCCGGTCGCCAGTACGATTTGGTCTTTTTCGGCTTCTGGCTCTCGCACGTGCCGCCGGATCGCCTCGGCGATTTTCTCGACAAGGTAACGAAAGCCACGCGCATCGGCGGCATGGTCATGCTGGTCGATGAGCCTGCCGACGGCAGCAGGCTCTCTGGCCCAAGCGAGCGCGGCTTGTACCAGACGCGCCAGCTTTACGATGGCAGTCGCTACCGGATCGTCAAGGTGTATCACAGTCCGCGCCTGATCCAGAGCGAACTGGAACGGCGCGGCTTCAGCGACTTCAAGTTGATCGGCGGGCAGCACTATTTCGCGCTTCAGGCCACCCACAGCGACCTTATGATCTGAACGCCTGTTCACAAACCGCGCCGCTGGTGACATCAAGCCATGAAATTCTGACCTTATCGGGTGACGCTGCTCGGCAGAGAGTGATGGTGTTCGATGATTAACCAAGTCGATGCGCTGGTACTGTTCGTTGAGGACAAGGACAAGTGCGCGGCCTTTTACCGCGACGTGCTCGGCGCGCAGGTCATCTTCAGCGACGATACGTCCTACCTGTTTCAGTTCGGCAAGCTCGACTTTGTTGTCCTGACGATGCCTTCTGCCGTCGAGATGGTCGGTGCTGGGGCGATTGGCAGCGGCGCGGGGCATCGCGTACTGCTGTGCGCGGGCGTCGAGAACGTCGATACGGCTTATCAGGAACTCTCGGCGAAGGGACTCGCATTCATCAAGCCGCCCGTCGATCAGGCGTGGGGACGGCGCACCTGCTACTTCGCCGATCCCGCAGGCAACCTGTGGGAACTGTTCCACATTCTGCCGAACGGGAATTAAAGCGGGATAGCCTTCCACAAACACACGGGTTTTGTTCTCGTAGGAGCGTTCGAGGGAATGCTCCTACACTTTGACTATTGCCCAAACCAATTGGCTCTAATTCGCTCGATTCGTTAGACTCAGGTGTAATTGCGCGTTCGTACACAGTGAGTTGACTTATGATCACCCAACAGTCTTACGGCGAGACCGCTTCCGGCGTGCAAGTAGACGAATATACCCTGACCAACGCCAACGGCCTCGAAATGAAAGTGATTACCTTCGGCGGGATTATCACGTCGCTGCGTGTGCCGGATCGCGCCGGAAAGCTCGACAATATTGCGCTCGGCTTCGGCCAGCTTGAGGACTACGAGTCGAACGCGCCCTATCTCGGCGCGATCATCGGACGTTTCGGCAATCGGCTGGGCAACAGCCGCTTCACCCTCGACGGCATCGAGTACAGGATCACCTCGAACGTTGGTGAACATACCCTGCACGGCGGCGCGATTGGCTTCGATAAAGTTGTCTGGAAGGCCGAAATCGTGGGTGCTGCGGCGCTCAAGCTGACCTATCTCAGCCCGGATGGTGAGGAAGGCTTCCCCGGCAACCTGACGACGACCGTCGTCTATACCCTGAGCGACGACAACGCCCTGCGCATCGACTACACGGCTACAACGGATGCGCCAACGATCATCAACCTGACCAATCACACCTATTTCAATCTGGCCGGTAACGGCTCCGGCGATGTGTACAATCATCGGGTGATGATCAATGCTGAGGGCTACACGCCCGTTGATGCGGCGCAGATTCCAACAGGCGGGATTGCGCCCGTCGAAGGCACGCCGCTCGACTTCCGCCAGCCGACAGCGGTCGGCAGGGATATTCGCTCCAGCCACGTGCAGATGGTGCTCAGTCGCGGCTTCGATCACAACTTCGTGCTGAATGGCAAGTCGCCTGCCGCTCGTGTCAGCGAGCCGACAACCGGGCGTGTGATCGAAATGACGACGACCGAACCTGCCGTGCAGTTCTATACAGGGAATTTTCTTGATGGCACGCTGGTCGGCTCGGCGGGCGCGACCTATCGGCAGGGCGACGGCCTGTGTTTAGAGACGCAGCATTTTCCCGATGCGCCCCACCACGACAACTTCCCCTCGACCGTGCTGCGTCCCGGCGAAACCTACACCTCGACCACGACCTATAAATTCTTGGCCGAATGATCAGTGGCGAGCAGGGCGTACATGGCGTGATCGCGGAAGGCGGACGTGATCCACTCACTTTCGCGCTTGATACCCTCGAACTGAAAGCCGAGCCGTTCCGCAACGGCTCGGCTGGGCAGGTTATCAGTCACGGCCTGAATTTCGATGCGGTGCATCTGCTCACGGGTGAACAGCGCCTCAATCACGGCGCGGCACGAGCGCGTTACCAATCCGCGCCCGACGTACTCCGCGCCGAGCCAGTAACCGATCTCGGTTTTGCGGCTCTCACGGTTAATGAAATGGCAGACCACTCCGCCCGCTAACTGATTATTCACCCCTATGCCCGTGTGAAAGCCATCGCCCGCCGCGTATTTGTCAGTGAAGCGGGCGATCAGGGCGCGGGTGTCGTCGAGCGTCTTGATCCGCCCTGACCAGCGCAGCCAGGGATCGAGGTGGGCGCGGTTGCGCGCAAGCAGCGCGAACAGCGGCTCGGCGTCGGCGTCGCTGAGGACGCGCAGTTCAATTTCAGCATCGACGTGCATCGGGAACATGATTCATCCTCACGAAACGCAAATGAGCGTTATTTCGTCGTCAGTTCGAGCGGAGCGGCATTCAGGCGAACCGTCAGCAGCCGCCAGAGCGCAGCGATCACGCCTTCGCGCACCCCACACAACGCTAACAGACTCAGAAACAACGGATCGGACGTGCCGAGGCCGATCACGATCAGCACGGTCGGCAGGCAGGCCGCGACTTGCAGCGTCAGAAAGACGAACAGCGCCAGCACCTGCGCGTCGATGCTGCCGCGCACGTAGGTCGGCGCGAGCATGGCGATCAGGCTGCCCAGAACGACCGACTGAACGTGATCGGCATAGGATACAGCGGTCACAATGGCGATGTCGAGGGCAAGCTGGAGGATTGAGAATACTGTCGGCATTGTATCGCGCAGGCTAATGGTCACGACGATCACCGTCAGCGTGAACACGGTCATAGCAGTCAGAACTTTGCGCGAAGCGTCAATCCAGCCGAGCGCGTCGTCGCTGTGCAGGCAGGCCGCGCTGATCGCCCACGTAATGCCGAGCGTCCCCGGCGGGGTGACGCAGAGCAGATCGTAAACGCTGCGGGTGCGCTCACGGGCGAGCGCGGCGGCCATCTGGATCAGCCAGGCAGCGACGTAGAAGGTCGTGGCCGCCATGATGACGATCAGGAGCAGCACCGCCAGCGACGAGCGCAGCGGGATCAGCAGACTCCATAGGCCGCAGCAGGTGAGCAGGCTGAAGATCAGCGCGCCCCAGGCAATCGCCGAGATCGGGTAGCTCGATGGGCGCGTGCGCAGCGTGCGCTCGTAGACCGGATCGATGGGCGGATCGAGCAGGCGACGCCAGAGCGTCCAACTCGTGATCGACGGGAGAAGGGTTCGCTGCGACATGCGGTATGAAGAAACATTGTTCGGCGGAAATTTGTAGGGGCGGGTTTAGGTTTGCGAAGCAAGCACACCCGCCCCTACGATTGATCGTATTCTGAATGTGTGATTCAAACAACCGCCGTTTCACTCATACAAGAAGCACTTGACCGTGCGGCCTTCACGCTCGAAGTTCGGCGGCACGGTTGTGCGGCATTTGTCCATGACCAGCGGGCAGCGGTTGGCGAATTTGCAGCCGACATGGGCGTAAGTGTCGGTGTCCAGTTCTGCCAGATCGACGCGGTTGTCCCAGGTTTTGTCGGGGTCGGCCTGCGGGATCGACTGCTTGAGGTTCTGCGTATAGGGATGGAGCGGATTGCCGAGCACCTGCTCGACTGGCCCCATCTCGACAATCCAGCCGCGCAGCATCACGGCGATCCGGTCGGCGGCGTAATAAGCGGTCGCCAGATCGTGCGTGATGTAGAGGATGCTGACCTGCTGATCGTCCTTGAGCTTGCGAAACATATTGACAATCGACATGCGCAGCGAAGCGTCGAGCATCGAGACGGGTTCGTCGGCGATGATCAGCGAAGGATGGGTGATCAGCGCGCGGGCGATGGCGACGCGCTGCGCCTGCCCACCGGAAAGCTCGTGCGGGTAGCGCTTGCTGATCTCCGCGAGCGTCAGGCCGACTTCATTAAGCATCTGGTTGACGTATGCGTCCGCGCCTTTCTTGTCGGTGATTTTGTAGTTATAGACCGTCTCGTAGAGATAATGGTCGATGCGCTTGAGTGGGCTGAAGGCGGCGAACGGGTCTTGGAAAACCGGCTGAACTTCGCGGTAGAACCACGAGCGCTTCTCTTTGCCGCTCAGTTGAGCGATACTGCGATCCTTATAGCGCAGCACGCCTTCAGTTGGGCTTTCCATACCGAGGATCATGCGGGCGAGCGTGGTTTTGCCGCTGCCGCTCTCGCCCGCGACGGTGAAAATCTCCGGCTTGGACGAGTCGAGCGAAAAGCTGGCGGCATCGACGGCGTGAAACTTGCTGGTCGAGAAGCCCTGCCGCGTCTCGAAAACTTTGGTCAAGTCCTGCGCTTGCAGGAGCATCGAGCTAGTGCTGGGCGCTGGCGACGGCGGCATGGCTTATCTCCTCGGTGACCAGATGACAGGCGACCCGATGCCCCGGCTCGATGGTCACGACCTGCGGGTCTTCCGTGCGGCATTTGTCGTACGCGAGCGGGCAGCGCGGGTGAAAGCGACAGCCGCTCGGCGGCTTATCGAGCGCGGGCGGGCGACCCGGTATGCTGACGCGCTCGTCGCGGGTGTCCAGCTTCGGCAGCGATTTGATCAGGTATTGGGTATAGGGATGGCGCGGATTCTTCAAAATCGTGCGCGTGTCGGCTTCCTCGACCACTTTGCCCGCGTACAGCACGGCGATCCGATCCGCGAGATTGGCGTGAACACCAAGATCGTGCGTGATCAGGACAACCGTGCTGCCCTTCGTCTGCTGAATCTCCTTGAGCAACTGAATCACGCCGCGCTGGACGACGACATCGAGGGCGGTGGTCGGCTCGTCCGCGAAGATCAGCTTCGGCCAGAGAATCGTCGCTAAGGCAATGGTCACGCGCTGGCGCATTCCGCCGGAGAGTTGATGGGGAAACGCGGCCAGCACCTTTTCCGGCAGGCCGAGATCGCGCAGATAGTCACGCGCCATTACGTAGGACTCTTTTTTGCTGACGGCGCGGTGCGCGGTGATGAAATCGTGGAATGAGTCGCGGATGCGCCGCACCGGATTGAGGACGTGCATCGATCCCTGCGGGATGTACGAGACTTTCTTCCAGCGAATTTCGCGCTGACCGTTCTCCTTGAGCGCCAGCACGTCGATTTCCTCGTCGCCAAAGTGATATTTGACCGAGCCATCGACCACCGTCAGCGGCGGCGTTTGCGCGCCGAGCAGCACCTTGAGCAGCGTCGATTTGCCGCAGCCCGATTCGCCGGCGATGCCGTAAATCTCGCCCTCATTGACCGACATTGTGATGCCATCGACCGCCTTGACGGTGCGCTCGACGCCGTAAGCGCGGCTGATGTAATAAGCCTTCAGGTCTTGCGCTTCGACAATCCCGGTCATGCGTTGATCCCTTGCAGCTCAGGCGTGAGTGGTTCATCCGGTTCGCTGACCTCGGTTTTGACCTGCATCCGCGCGAGCCGCGTGCGCGGGTCGAGGTAGCTGCTCAGGCCAATCGAGACGAGGTAGAAGCCGACCACGATCAGGATCGAGGCGACAATCGGCGCGGCCAGCACCCACAGGCGGTTCGCCAGCAGTGAGTTGTAGTAGTTGCCCCAGTACAACATCGTGCCGATACTCTGCGTCTGCAAATCGCTGAGGCCGAGCACCGAGAGCGTAACCTCGAAGCCGATGGCGAACAGGAAGCCGCTGACGACATCGGCCAGCAGGAAAGGAATCACAAAGGGCAGATGCTCCTCGATCACGACCTTGAGCGTGTTCATACCCGCAAAGACCGCCGTATGGGTGAAATCGCGCTCGCGCAGGCTCAAAATCTGGGCGCGGTAGCGCTTCGACGGGTAGGCCCAGTCGAGCAGGCCGATCAGCGCGCCGAGCAGCGGCAAGGTCATCTCGCCGTGCAGAATCGCGGCGATCAAAATCAGTAAAGGCAATCGCGGGATGACGATAAAACTGTCCACAATCGACGAAGCCACCCGATCCCACGTGCCGCCGAGATAGCCGGACACCATGCCGAGCGTTACGCCGATGCTGCGCCCGATCAGCACCGCTAACCCGGCGACAATCAGCGTATCACGGACAGCAAAGGTCAGCATCCAGAACACGTCCTGCCCGTTGGCGTTGGTGCCCATGATGTACTTGGCCTGCGGCGGCTTGTTGGTCGGCACGACGCGGTTGCGATCCGGTCGGTAGGGCGAGAAGAATGACAGGACGACCAGCACCAGCGTCGCCAGCAGGATCAGCGCGCCGACGCGAAACGAAGGACTAAAGCGCAATAAATCTCTTACGGTAGACATGCCTGTTCCTTAACATTTTTAGCGGAAACGGATGCGCGGATCAAACAGCGGGTAGCTGAGATCGATCAGCAGGGAGGCGGTGGCGATGCCGACAATCGAGAGCAGGGTGATGCCCATGATCAGGTTGTAGTCGGATGAGTTGATGGCGTTGTAAAGCGCCGTGCCGAGGCCGGGATAGCCGAACACGACCTCGGTGATCAGCGCGCCCTCGAAGATCGTGCCGAGCGAGAGGCCGAGATCGGTCACCTGCGGGAGCATGGTATTGCGGATCACGTAGGAGAACAGAATTTTGCGCTTGGGAAGTGCCGCCATCTCCGCGTACTGGACGTAATCGCTGGAGCGCTCGGTCGAGGTGAGCGCTTTCGAGATGATGAAGCGGAACGAGATCGACGCGATCACCAGCGAGAGCGCGGGTAAAAAGCTGTGATAGATCACGCTGCCAATATAGTCGAGTGTGAGGCGGGGAACGCCCTGGCCGCCGCCGACCAGCGGGAAAATCGGCAGGTAGTAAGTGAACAGAATCAGCAGGATGAAGGCCAGAATGTAGTACGGGATTGGGTAGATGGTGATCAGCGATTTGTCCATCAACTCCGACCACCAGCGGTTCGGGAAATAGCCCGACAGCGAGCCAAGAATTAGCCCCAGCAGCCAGGCGATCACGGTGGTCGTGCCGAGCAAGCCGACTGTCCACCAGATGCTTGTGCTGATAATGTCGGTGACTTTCTGTGGAAAGGCAATGAACGACGGGCCGAGATCGCCCTGTACCAGCCGCTTCCAGAAATTGACGTACTGCGTCAGGATATTGCCGTTCAGCCCATACAGGTCTTGCAGCGAATTGCGCAGAGCGAGGGTCGATTCCGGGTCAGCATTTTGGAACGATTGCAGACGGCTCATCGCCTGATCAACCGGGTTGATCGGCGAGAGGCGCGGGATCAGGAAGGTGATGGTCACGCCGACGAAGATGACGATGACATACTGCACGAGCCGGGGAAGCACAAACTGCTTGAAAAGAGTCACAAAAATTTGCCTTATCTAAACAGACTAATTTGCGGTCGCGTGGGCTGCGACGAGGGTGCTTTTTTTACAGTATACACGCGAAACAAAGCGCTCCGCTGACGGCTGCCGGGTAAGGATACACACCGCCAACCAGACGAGCTGCCTTCTGTGTAGGGGCGAGGTATGCCTCGCCCCTACAATTCCGCGACGATGGTAGATTACGTTCGCTTACGACGATGCCTGAGCGGGCTTCAGATGGGCGTAGGTGAATTTGCCAATCTGGAACCAGTATTCCGGGAAAACGGTCGGGTCTTCAGCGGTTGGGAAGCCCGTCCAGTAGCGCGAATCCCAGGTGATGAACTTCTTGAAAGTCACCACCGGGATGACGTACATATTCTGCGTGAACATCTTCAGGAAGTCCTGACCTTCAGTGATGCTGTCCTGCGACTGCGGATCGGTGTTGGTCATCTTGTCGATCAGATCGTCGAGGCCGGGGATGTTTTGCAACCGCATGTCATTGCAGCCGCCCTTGCTGTTGTAGTTGTCCGGCATCGGCACGAAGTAGTTCGAGCGCAGGCAGTCGATGTTGAGCCACTTGTCGCCATTCGCGAGCGAGAGGTTGTAGTTGCCCCAGGGGACTTCGATGTCGAAGTCGCCGGAATTGGTACGCTGCGTCCACACACTGCGAACAACGCCGTCAGCGGTCGCGTCGATGCCGAAGGCTTTCCATTGATCCTGAATGGCGTTGGCGATGCGGAAGGCGTCCGGCTCGTCATTGGGCGCGAGCACGTCGATCTTCCAGGGTTGGCCGTCCGGCGTGAGCCAGTTGCCGTCGCTGTCGCGCTTGAAGCCGTTCTTGGTCAGCAGGGCTTCAGCGGTGTCGGTGTCATGCTTCCACCAGCCAATGCCGAATTCGTCGGCGGCGCTGCCGGAGACGGTGTAACCCTGATCCTGCGCCCACGACGCGATCTGATCGGGCACGGTGTCGTCGAACGGCTTATAGTTCGGATCGTTCGGCGTATTGATCGTCAGACCTTCGAGCCAGTCCTTCATCGGGTCGTAGTAGAGCTTCGAGAGCGCCGCCGTCGCGGGCTGCGCCATCGCCGTGACCTTCGCCACGCCGCCGATGTAGTTGGTTTGCAGGTCAACGATGTCGGTGGCGAGCGTCAGCGCCCAGCGCACGTCCTCGTTCTGGAACAGCGGGTCTTTCTGGTAGTTGAAGGCCAGATAGCGCGAATCGATCTCATTCGGGTACGCCCAGGGGAAGTCCTTGTACCACGAGCGCGCCGTCGGGTCGCTCTGGAGCAGCGATTCGAAGGCTTCGTAGTCGAAGTCGAAGGCCACGTCGAGGTCGCCGCGCGTCATGGCAATGGCTTTCTTGGTGCTGTCGCCGTAGAAGATCGTCAGGATGTACTGCGGCCCCGGCTGACCGACGGTGATGCCGACCGAGGTGCGCTGCCAGTCATCACGCAGCTTGTACAAATCCCAGAAGCCGTTCGGGTCGCCCTGCTGGAAGGTATACGCGCCGAGCGAAACCGGTGGGTTGAACTTGTAGGTTTCCAGCGGGTCAGTGACTTTTTCAAAGACGTGCTTGGGCATCATGTAGACGCCGTTCCAGCGCGCCTCGAAATAGTAGTGGAAGCGGGGGTTCGGCGCGGTCAGCGTGAACTTGACGGTGTAGTCGTCCACCTTCTCGACGCTTTTGACCCACTGATGCAGCGGCGCGTACCATGAATCGAGCTTGGGATTCGCCATGATCGTCTGCACGGTATAGACGAGATCGTCGGCGTTGAACTGCACGCCGTCGCTCCAGTAGATGTTGTCGCGCAGCTTGACGGTCATCTCGGTGAAGTCGCTGTTGTAGACAGGATCGGAGACGGCAGCACCGTAGACGCGCTGACCGGTTTCCGCGTCGGAATACCAGAGCGTATCCATTAACATCGCATGGCGGTTGGGCGTGGTGGTCGAGCTGACCCACATGTTGAAGTTGTCTACGTCGGTGTACTGGAGGATTTGGTCGGCGACGAAGACCTGATTGCGCGGCACATCGACCGGGAGGCCGGAGGGCTGCGCCTCAAGCGCGGCTGGCGCTAAAACCAGCAGCAGTAAGACCAGAAATACCCACTTTCGTACCATGAAAATGCTCCTTTGTCCCAAACTAATCTTTAACGGGAGTACATTCCTCCCGCTCCCCACCCAAATATTGTTTTTAGACGAGCGCGTAGCCGTGAGCGGCTGGCTTTTAGCTGAAAGCGAAGTGCCAAACCGGAAAGCAGGCGCTCATCCTGATACACGGGATGCGCTGATTGCGCGAATCGAACGCTCCTTAGACAGGCACGGGGCCAGTGGATTCACGGACATTGAGTTTCCAGACACTTTTCACCATTTCCTGCGGGCGCTCCGGCTCCTGGAGCCGCTTCAGGAGCAGGCGCACAGCACTGCGACCATCCTGCTCCGGTTGGCCGGAGACGGTAGTCAGGCGCGGGACGGTATAGCGAGCGAACGGGATGTCGTCGAAGCTGGCGATAGAGACATCCTGCGGGACGCGCAGCCCTAAATCGCTGGCGGCGCGCAGCGCGGCGATTGCCAGCAGATCGTTGATGGCGAGCAGGGCAGTTGGGCGATCCTCACGACTGAGGAGATCGCGGGCGGCCTGATAGCCGTCATCGAGTTCCGCACCGCAGGGCTGGACATAGCGGTCATCGGCGGGGAGGCCAGCTTCTACCAGCACGTCCCGATAGGTGAACAGGCGGTCATAGCCCTGCGGCGCGCCCGCAACCCCGTAGACGAAGCCGATCTTGCGATGCCCCAGGCCGAGCAGATATCCCATGAGCGCGCGCGTGCCTTCGCTGTAGCCGTCGAGCACGTAGTCGAACTCCGATTCGGTGTTGGTAATCTGGACGACCGGGCGGCTCGACTTGCGCAGTTCCTTGAGGATTGGCGCGGGCAGCATCTTGAAGCCGATCACCAGCACCAGACCATCGACGCGCTGCTGCGCCAGTTCCTTAAGGCTGTGCCGCTCCTGCTCTGGGGTCAGCGAACTGTGCGAGAGCAGCAGGCTGTAGCCAGCCGTTTCCGCTTCCAGTGAAATGCCGCGCAGGATGTGCCAGAAGAACGGATTCTCGTAGAGGGGCAGCAGCACGCCCAACGTGCGCGACGCGCCGCGCCGCAGCGATTGAGCGCGGGCGTCGGGTTCGTATTCGAGCGCCGCAATCGCATCCATAACGCGCTGCCGGGTCTGTGGCGAAATCGGAATCCGCTGATCCACCTGATCGTTCAAAACGTAAGAAACTGTTGCGCGGGATACACCAGCCAACCGCGCGACATCAGCCTGAGTCGGTCGTTTCATCGAGTCCAGTTCCACTTGACACGAGTCACCTGAATCGTGTAAATAAAAGTCTATGGAAATTGACATTCGTTGTCAACATCTTCGCGGAATATGACAGATTCATATTAAGCGGTCAGGTGGAATAGTAATTCTTGTGAAAATGGATACGATTTAAGGCACTTCGGCCCATGAGAGGTGACCGCGATGCCGCGTAGGGACACGACATGTCGTGCCCCATACCGAGAACAATACGAGAATTCGAGCTTTACGCTCTCAGCGGTTTGCAGACTTTGGCTTTTCGGCGGAGAGGTTCCGTCCTATTAAACTTTTTTCAGGAGCAAACTAGATGCCCAAGCGACCCAATATTTTACTGATTGCCATCGATTCGCTGCGCGCGGATCACCTGAGCGGCTACGGCTATCCGCGCCTGACCACGCCGCACATTGACCACTTCGCGCGCGAGTGCGTCCTGTTCGAGAACACCTACAGCGCCCACATTCCGACGACTTCCGCCTATGCCTCGATGCTCACGGGAATGGATTGCTTCGGCACGCAGGTCGTCGCGCTGCGGCACAAGGGCGGCCTGCGGCCTGAAGTGGCGACGATGGCTGAGATCACGCGCGATTTCGGCTACAACACGACCTGCGTCGGCTTTACCGGCAATCCGAGTTCGCGCGGCTTCGACAAGTATCTCGATTACGCGGCGTGGGGCAGTTGGAACGAGGGGCGCAGCCCGAAAGCGCAGAATCTCAACGACGTGGCGCTGCCGGAACTGGATCGGTTGGCGGCGGACGACAAGCCGTTCTTCATGATGCTCCGGCACATGGATCCGCACATGCCCTATCTGCCGCCCGTGCCGTTCGAGCGCATGTTTTATCACGGCAACGAAACTGATCCGAACAATCGCTCGATGGATCCGGTCATGAGCTTCAAGCCGTTCAAGGATTTCTTCGCGCAGTCGTTCCCGCCGGGCATCAGCGACAAGGATTACGTGATCGCGCAGTATGACGGCGCAGTCGCCTACATGGATTCGTGCATCGCGGCGATTTTCGAAGCGCTCGAAACGCTCGGCATCCTCGACGAGACGATTGTGATTGTCAACGGCGATCACGGCGAGACGCTCTACGATCACGAGTGCTATTTCGACCATCACGGTATGTACGACAACGTGCTGCACGTCCCGCTGATGATCCGCTACCCATCGAAGCTGCCGCAGAACGTCCGCATTAAGGGCTTCAATCAGCATAAGGATTTGCTGCCGACACTGCTCGAACTGGCCGATTTGCCGCAGGATGAGATTCACTGGCCGAGCGATCTGCGCTTCGACGGCAAAAGCCTGCTGCCGCTGATTCGCGGTGAAGTCGCTTCCTACGACAGCGAGTTCTACATCACCGAATGTACGTGGATGCGCAAGCACGGCTGGCGCACGCCCGAATGGAAAGTCATGTTCGCGCTCGAACCGGACTGGCACTGGAAGCCGCCGATTGAACTCTACAATCTGGTGCAAGACCCGGAAGAGAATCACAACCTGGCCGACGAGCGCCCCGATGTCGTCAAGCTGCTCGGCGACCAGATGAAGGCGTGGATCGCCAGGCGCGAAAAGGAAACCGGACTGAAGAATCCCATGCTGACGCAACCGAACTGGCACGGCGAAAAGAGCCGCAAGAAGGGGATCGGCAGGGCGTTCAAGAGTTCACAGCAGGCGTACGACACGTTTCACATCGGCGACCCGAATCAGGCCGCTAAATTGCAAGCCGGAGACAAAAAAGAAGAGACTGAGGAAGCGAAAAAATGACCTTAAAAGTAGCCATTGTGGGTATGGGCAACATCGGCAACACGCACGGGCGCGTTTACAGCCAGCATCCTGAAGTCGAGATCGTCGCCGTCTGTGACATCATCCCCGAACGATCCGACAAAGCCGCCGAGCAGTACGGCTGTCAGGGCTTCTACTCGGTCAAGGAGATGCTGGAGAGCGGCATCCAGATCGACGCGGCGAGCATGGCGACGGCGGGCGTCGAGAACGGCGGCGATCACTACACGCCGACGATGGAACTGCTCAACGCGGGCATTCCCGTGCTGGGCGAGAAGCCGATCTCGAACGATCTCAACAAGGCGAAGGAGATGGTCGCGCTGGCGAAGGCCAAAAACCTGCGCTACGGCGTCAACCTGAACCATCGCTTCACCCCGGCGGCGCTCAAGGCCAAAGAGTGGGTCACGAGCGGGCGGCTCGGCGAGATCAACATCATCAACATGACCATGTGGATCAACAACCCGAACGAGAGTTCGCCCTGGTTCCACATGCGCGCGCTGCATCCCCACTCGCTCGACGTAATGCGCTATTTCGCCCAGTCCGAAGCGAAAATGGTGCAGGCGTTCTTCAAGAAGGGCAAAGATCGCAAAATCTGGTCGAACGTGCAGGTCAACATCCTCTACGAGAACGGCATCATCGGCCATTTAACGGGCAGCTATGACGCGGGCGGCTCGTATGGCCTCGAAACGCTCGAAGTCGTCGGCTCGGAGGCGCGCTTCGTCCTGCTCGATGCCTGCGAACACCTGACCTTCTATCCGCGCTTCTCCAACGATACGGAAACCTTCGACTATCTTGGCGGGATGAAGAAGTTCCCCGAAACGTTCGACAGCCGCATCGCTCGCTGGATCGAGCAAAACGAGGCGAAAGTTGCTCCCGATCAGATTGATGCTTCCGGCGCGGATGCGCTCAAGGTGCAGACGATCATCGAGGCGGCGATTGAATCGTGGGAGACCGGAAAGGTGGTCGAACTCTAGCCATGTCGATGATCACGGTGATTGGGCGCGGGCATTCCGGCACGCGCGCGATTTCGCATACGCTCTACGCCAGCGGCGTTTACATGGGCAGTATGCTCAACGCTTCCGGCGATTTGCTGCCGCCGCAGGCCATGTACGACGCCTGCCGTGTCATGGCGAAATACGTCGAATGGAAGGGCGGGCTGGAATGGGATTTCAGCAGATTGCACACGGTGGACATCCCCAAAGAGTTCACCGATTTGCTCTATATGTTCCTGCAATCCGTCCTGAGCAGCGATGCCAAGCACAAGGGCTGGAAGATTCCCGAAACGACGCTGGTTTTCCCCTGGATTGCGCGGCTCTACCCGGAGATTCGCTACATCTACTGGGTGCGCAACCCGCGTGACTGCATCCTCGACAGCCACAAGACTGACGACCTGCGCGAGTTCGGCATCGAGTACCCGCCAACCGACGATGTGCGCCTGCGCCGCGCCATTTCGTGGAAATATCAGTTCGACATCATGCAGGCGACGCCGCGCCCGAAATACTGGATCGAGGTGCGCTTCGAGGATTTCGTGCTCAAGCAGGAAGAAACGCTCGCTCGCTTGGAGGATTTCCTCGAAATCCCGCTCGGACGTGTCATCATGCGCCGCGACTCGCTGGAGCGCTGGAAAAAAGATACAGGCGTGAACTACTACGACTTCTTCGAGCCAGCCATGCGCTATCACGGCTACGAAATCCCGGAGGTGCAGTCATGACCTTAATGCTTTTTGACCCCACCCCCCATCCCCCTCCCCGACTTCAAGGTGGGGGAGAAAAGCAAACCCACCGCGTGGAGAAGTGGGGTAAATTATGACCCTCCGTACAGCCGTGATCGGGCTGGGGCCAATCGGTAATCGTCACGCCGATATGTACAAGGATGATCCGCTCGCGCAACTGGTCGGCGTGTGCGACAAAAACCACGAGCGGGCGGACGCGGCGGCGGCTCGGCTGGGCGTGCCTGCTTTCTACGATGCCGAGTCGATGCTGAAAGCCTTGTCGCCCGATGTCGTCAGCGTGGCGACGGCAGGCTACGAGAATGGCAGCGATCACCACGAGCCGACGCTTCAGGCGATTGAGTTCGGCTGCAACGTCCTCGGCGAGAAGCCGATCAGCAACGAGATCGAAGAAGCCGAGGAGATGGTCGCGCGGGCGAAAGCGAAGGGCGTCTGCTACGGCATCGACCTCAATCATCGCTTCACGCCTGCCGCTCGGTTGGCGAAAAAATGGGTCGATGAGGGGCGGCTCGGACACCAGTTGTTCATCAACATGAGCATGTGGATCATGAATCCGGCGGAAAGCTCGCCCTATTTTCACATCAAATCGCTGCACCCGCACACCGTTGACGTGATGCGCTTCTTCTGCGGTGACGTAGAGGCGGTGCAGTGTTTCGCCACTAAAGCGCCGGGTCGCGCGATCTGGTCAACGGCGCAGTTCAACCTGCGCTTCAAAAACGGGGTGGTCGGTCACCTGACGGGCAGCTATGACATCGAGCGCGGGCATCCGATGGAGCGCTGCGAGGTCGCGGGTACGGGTGGCCGTTTCGTGCTGGAGGATATGTGGCGCGAACTGACGCTTTACCCGGCGGGCAACCTCGAAAAGACTGTTTATACCGATCCGTCGTTCGGCGGCTTTTACACCTTCGAGAACACCTTCAAGGAGCGGATTCACACCTTCTTGCAGCAGGTCAGCGACGGCGTAGCGCCCGATCAGATTGATGGCAGCGGCGCGGACGGCTTGGCGGCGCAAAAAGTGCTGGCGGCGGCGATTGAATCGCTCGAAAATGACACGGTGGTGTATCTGCGGGATTGATGGCGTGGAAATACAGGGCAGGTCTTAGACCTGCCCTGTATTTCCACGCCATCAATCCCGCAGATACACCACCGTGTCATTTTCGAGCGATTCAATCGCCGCCGCCAGCACTTTTTGCGCCGCCAAGCCGTCCGCGCCGC
>DASZXN010000166.1:0-5394 GCA_035545875.1 Phototrophicaceae bacterium | reverse complement strand
CAGGGTCATCGCATCAAATCTCTACTTTGGGTCATAAGAGAGGATACGAGTTTTGTAGGGACGGCATTCATGCCGTCCGATGGAGCGGACACGATAAATCGTGTCCCTACGATTCATTGCGACCCTTTATGACCTTCCATCTCATTTTGATGCGATGACCCTGCCGGAGTAATTGATCACCCTTTGGGCTTCATGAGCAGTTGTGTCATAATAGCGGCTCACTCAATGGAGCTGTACAGAAGGACAAGCGTTATGTCTGGTGACCGTTCCACGCGCAATGTTATCGCGGCCTTTTTGCTCATCGCCGCACTTTTCCTTGCCATAAACAAAGTGGTCGAAGGCGCAGCGATGCCCGATTGGTGGCTGCCGCTCCTGCTGTTCGTGATCGGCGCGGCGCTCGCGCTGGTGCCAAGCTGGAGCTTCGCTCGCGGGCAGACTGAGCCTGAACCGCGCCAAGCCGCGCCTTCGCCTGCTCCCGCGCTGCCCGCGCCCGAAGTCCGCACCTATCACGTGACCGCGCAGCAGGTTCCGCGCCTGCATACCATGACCATTCGACCTGACCCGGAATCCGCCGAGTACACGGTCGTCAACATCACCGAGGACACGCCGAACGAAGCCGATGTTCTCCCCTTCACCGACACCGAGGTTGTGACTGCTGAAGGAACGGAAGCAGCGCCGGAAGTCAGCGCCGAAGCCATCGCCGAAGCAGGCGACGACCTGACCCGGCTCAACGGCATTGGCCCGAAATCCTCCGCCGCGCTGATCGCCGCCGGAATCGACAGTTATCAAAAGCTGGCCGTGAGCAGCGACGAAGCGATCCGCGATGCGCTGATCGCCGCGAAAGTCCGGCTGGTCGGCGACGTGGATACGTGGTCGCAGCAGGCCGCTTACGCCGCCAAAGGCGATTGGGAAGGGCTGAATAAATTCAACGAAGAACGCAAATCCGCCGACGGAGATTAAGCCAATGCCGATCTTCACTCCGGATAAAGCGCTCCGCGATCTGCCGAAAACGCCCGTGATCCTGAGTATCATTCTCAAGGATGTCACTCAGCAGCAGGCGCAAACTGCCCGCGATGGTGCGGACGGCTGGACGGTACTCGAAGTCATGTGCCATCTGAACGACTACGAGCAGGTCTTTGTCGAGCGCACTCATCAGATCGTCGAAAGCGACTATCCGCATATCGAAAACATCGATCATCTGGCGTGGGTCAGCGATCATCGCTACGCCGAGCAGCAGCTCGCGGATGTGTTCGCACGCTACCTCAGCACACGACGCGCGCATCTGGCGTTTCTGCGCGGCCTGACGCCCGATCAATGGCAGCGCAAGGCGCTCAGTATGCTCTGGGGCGAAATCACGCTGGTCGAGCACGTGACCAATATTACCTTCCACGATGTCAATCACACCGAGCAGATCATCAAGGCGCTCGGAACGTCGCAAATTCCCGCGCTCTAATCCGCCTAAAATAAGCGGCGATTCAGCGTGAATCGCCGCTTTGATTCTTGTTCGAATTGGGGTATTGACTTAGAGCGCGCTCTAAATTGTAGAGTCTGAATCATGAACACAACGAGCGAACTACTCACCATTCAGCAGGTGTCCGAGATCACCGGATTGAGCGTCCATACACTGCGCTACTACGAGCGAATCGGTCTGATCTACCCGATTGACCGCGCCCAGAACACGCACCGTCGCTATTCCAGCGACGATCTCGGTTGGATCGATTTTCTGCTCAAGCTGCGGGCGACGGGCATGTCGATTCAGGATATGCAGCGCTACGCCGAGCTTCAATGCGAAGGCGAGCATACGCTCCCGGAGCGCTTAGAGATGATGAAGGCGCACCGTCTCAAAGTCGAGGGGCAGATGCGCGAGCTTCAAGAGCATCTCGACCTGATCTGTTCCAAAATTGGATTCTACGAGGAGGAAATTGCCGCGAAAAACCTGAACTAACCCGCCCATCCTCTCTCGGTCGTCACACAACTTCAGTTTCAATCGAAAACCGCGCGATCAGCCGCTCCTATTCGCGCGCCCAGTCAACGGAGGTCAACGCATGGATCCGGTTACTTTGATGCGTCTTAGTCAAGCTCGTCAGCGGGAATTTCTCGAGCAGGCCGCGCAGGATCGGGAGCCGCGTATCGTCCTGATCCGTTGGTCAAGCATGATCCGAGTATTTCGGGCGTTTGTTCAGCGGCTCGCCCAGCGCCAGCCAAAGCCGAGTCATGCCTCGCCCGATATAACCGCCTGCGAGTAAAGAATCCTGTCATGCTCAACCCGCTCGACTATCTGATCGTGCAGATGCAGCTACAAGCCCCGCCAGAACTGGCTGAACAGCTTCAACTTGGGCAAAATCTAAGCATTCTCGGCACGACCTTGAATCGGATAATTGAAAAGCTGATTCAAGGGCTGCGCCATCCATCCGTATCACTCGACCGGATTGAAGATTGCGAGGACTGGGCATGACCGCAAAATTGACGCGAACGTTGGGGCGCTCTGGCATTCAAGTCAGCGCGCTGGGGCTGGGCTGTTGGGCGATTGGTGGGCCGTACTTCTCCGGCGAAACGCCCTTCGGCTGGGGAGTGGTCGATGACAACGAGTCGATCCGCGCGGTGCAGCGCGGCCTCGAACTCGGCATCAACTTCTTCGACACCGCCAACGTGTCCTCGCTCAGGCGCTGGCAGGCAAACGCGATCAGGTCGTGATCGCCACCAAGTTCGGCAACCTGTTTGACGAGACTTCGCGCCAGACGCGCCCCGGCAGCGCCGAACCCGCCTCGATCCGCCAGCAGTGTGACGACTCGCTGCGCCGTTTGAACACCGATTACATCGACTTGTATCAGTTTCACTGGGGCGGTCATCCCATCGAGAAGGCGGGCGAGGTCATCGACACGCTCGAAGGGTTGGTCGGCGCGGGCAAGATTCGCTGGTATGGCTGGAGCACCGACGATCCGGCGCGGGCGCAGCGCTTTGCCGACGGCGCGCATTGCAGCGCGATTCAGCTTCAGATGAACGTCTTTGACGACAACGCCGCCATGATTAAGGTCTGCGAGGCGAAAAATCTCGGCGCGATCCTGCGCGGCCCGCTGGCAATGGGTTTGCTGACCGGAAAATACAGCGCCAGCAGCACGCTCCCGCTCGACGACGTGCGCAGCGAGCGCAGTCCCGAATGGATGCGCTACTTCAAGGAAGGCAAGCCGAACGAACAGTTCATGCACAAGCTCGCCGCCGTCCGTGACGTGCTGACGAGCGGTGGGCGCACGCTGGCGCAAGGCGCGCTGGCCTGGCTGTGGGCGCGCAGCGAAAACTGCATCCCGATTCCCGGCTTCCGCACCGTCGCGCAGGTCGATGAAAACTGCGGCGCGCTCCAGTACGGCCCGCTGACCGCCGATCAGCTTCGCCAGATCGACACGCTCTTGGATCGGCAGCCCGCCTGACCATGCGGAATTGGTCGTAAAGTCCATGAGGATTGAACAAATTGCTGGCGCTCAACGAAAAATAGATTGAGCACGAGACAGGAGACGCCAGCATGTTCAATGCCAACGACATAAGCTTCGCTCAGGAACGGCTTCGGAATTTGAAGGCTCAGGCAGAGCAGGCACGCATGATCGGACAGAGCCGCCGCATCAACATCCCATTCTGGGTGCGCGCCTTGAGCAGAATTCTTGACCAATCGCGCTGGACGCTGGTCGAAAAGAGCGATCCGGTTCGCGGAACAACAGCGGGCATCCCTTACAGAAAGAGGCTTACATGACAATGCGCCATTTCAACCCGCCGGGACTATCGAAGCCAGTCGGCTACTCGCACATCGCCGAAGTGACGGGCGGCAAGACGATCTACATCTCCGGGCAAATCGCGCTCGACGCGGATGGCAATCTGGTCGGCGGGAACGACATGCGCAAGCAGACGATGCAGGTGTTCAAGAATATCCAGACAGCATTGACAGCGGTTGGCGCGGATTTCAGCAGCGTCGTCAAGCTGACCTATTTCGTGGTCAATATGGTGCATATGCCCGTCGTCCGCGAGGTGCGCGATCAGTTCATCCACACGGAAAATCCACCCGCGAGTTCGGCCTTCGAGGTCAAGAGCCTCGTCCGTTCCGATCTGCTGATCGAGATCGAGGCGATTGCGGTCGTTCCGCTCCAAAACCCGTGAATTGTAGGGGCACGGCGCGCCGTGCCCGAATCCTTACCTTTGCATCTTTCTTTGTTCCGTGCGAAACTTCGTTTCGCCTGTGCTTTTGCGTTGATGCTTTTGCCCCGAATACCTACGTTGAATAAGTAACCTGAGTTTTGGATAGCTTTTCAGCCCTCACCCTCAATCCCTCTCCCTCATGGAGAGGGACTTTAAAACCCCGGTCATTGGTCTTTCCCCTTCTCCCTGAGGGAGAAGGGGCAGGGGATGAGGGCGAAAGAATCAGGCGCGAAATTGAACGGTCTTATCCGAAACTCAGGTTAAGTAATACCTCGATTCGCCCCCTCGTCTGAAGATCATCACTTCTGCTTGTGAAGGACGTTGTATAGGATGCCAATTCCGCTGTCTATTCTGGATGTCTCGCCCGTCATTTCCGGCGCGAGCAGCGCACAAGCGCTGCGCAATACGATTGATCTGGCAAAATTCGCGGATCGGCGTGGCTTTACCCGCTTCTGGCTGGCTGAACATCACAATTCGCCGGGGATCGCCAGCACTACCCCCGACATCATGATCGGGCAGGTCGCCCGCGAAACCGAGCACATCCGCGTCGGATCGGGTGGCGTGATGCTGCCCAATCACTCGCCGCTCAAGGTAGCGGAGTCGTTCCGGCTGCTCGAAGCGTTGTACCCGAATCGCGTCGATCTGGGCATTGGGCGCGCGCCGGGAACCGATCAGATGACCGCGCTGGCGCTCCGGCGCTCACAGGAAGCGCTCGCCGCCGATGATTTCCCGCAGGAATTGGGCGAACTGCTGGCGTTCTCGAACGGCACGTTTCCCGCTGACCATCCCTTCCGCACGATTACGGCGTATCCAAACGACGTGAAGCTGCCGCCGATCCATTTGCTCGGTTCGAGCGGCTTTAGCTCGGAATTAGCGTCGATACTGGGACTGGGCTTCGCCTTCGCGCACCACATCAACGGCGCGGCGGCGGTTCCGGCGATGCAGCAGTATCGCACCCACTTCAAGCCGTCCGACGATTTCCCGCAGCCGCACGCTATCCTCGCCGTCTCGATCCTGTGCGCGGACACCGACGAGGAAGCGCAGGATTTGGCGCTCTCGGTGCAGTTCGCCTTCCTGAGTATGCAAACCGGGCGCTCCGGCCCGTTGCGCAGCCCGCAGGAGGTCAAGGATTATCCGCTGACGGCGCTCGAACGCGCGCAGATGGGCGTGATTGGCGAGCGGCATTTCGTCGGCAGCCCGGAGATGATCCGC
>DASZXN010000165.1:0-1774 GCA_035545875.1 Phototrophicaceae bacterium | reverse complement strand
GATCGGCTACTATTTCCCGTTCGTACCCAGCGAGCGGGAACGTGAGGCGATCTGGAAAGGCGCGGCTGAAGTGTTCGCGCAGTAAATTGGTCAGGCATGGTCTGTCATGACCACAGCGAGCGCACTCGTTATAATGTCCGCATCCCGTCTAGACGTGAAAGGCAGGGCGATAGCACAATGACCACACCGAGCGAGTACGCGCGCGAGCACGCGCAGCAGTTCCGCGAGCAGTTGTATGATCTGCTGCGGATTCAGAGCGTCAGCACTGACCCGGCGCACACAGGCGACATGCGCCGCGCCGCCGAATGGATCGCCGCCGATCTGCGGCGGATTGGCGCGACCAACGTCGAAATCATGGAGACCGGCGGGCATCCCGTCGTCTACGGCGACTGGCGCGGCGCGGTGGGCGCGCCAACCGTGCTGGTCTACGGTCACTACGACGTGCAACCCGCGACGATGGCCGAAGGCTGGACAAGCGATCCGTTCGAGCCGATTGAGCGTGACGGCCTGATGTACGCGCGCGGCTCATCCGACGACAAGGGGCAGATGTTCGTCCACCTCAAGGCGCTCGAATCATACCTGGCAACCGTAGGCAAATGTCCGGTCAACCTCAAGTTCATGATCGAGGGCGAGGAGGAGATCGGCTCGGTTCATCTGGGTGATTTCGTGCGCGCTAACAAGGATCGCTACCAATCCGACGCCTGCGTGATCTCGGATGGTGGTAACTACAGCGAGACGATACCGGAGATTTGCTCGTCGGTGCGCGGCCTGACCTATATGCAGCTTGAGGTCACAGGGCCATCCCACGATCTGCACAGCGGCATCGACGGCGGCAGAGTCCATAACCCGGCGCTGGCGCTGGCACAGATCATCGCTCAACTGCACAACGAGGACAACAGCGTCGCCGTCCCCGGTTTCTACGACGACGTGGTTGATCTGAGCGCCGAGGAACGCGCTGAACTCGCCCGGCTGGACGAGAGCGAAAGCGACTTCCAGCAGGAAACGGGCGCGCCCGCCTCGTGGGGCGAAACGGGTTATACGAAACTGGAACGCACCGTCTCGCGGCCAACGCTCGAAGTCAACGGCCTGCTGAGTGGTTTCACGGGCGAAGGCTCGAAAACCGTGCTGCCCGCCAAAGCGATGGCGAAGATTAGCTGCCGCCTCGTCGCCAACCAGAACCCGCTCGTGATTTACGAGTTGATCAAGACCTACATTGAGCAGATCACGCCGCCGACCGTGCGCACCGAACTCAAGCTGATCAACAAGGCTTTCCCGGCGCTGATCGACACGCACACGCCCGCAATGCAGGCGGCGGTGCGCGCGACGGAAAGCACGTGGGATCGAGCGCCGCTGCTGATCCGCTCCGGCGGCACGCTGCCGATCATGGCGGATTTGCAGCACGATCTCGGCGTCGAGCCGATTACGCTCAATTTTGGGCTGCACACCGATGGTCTGCACGGGCCGGACGAACATTTCTCGCTTGAATTGTTCCATCGCGGCATCGAGACGACAATTCAATTCTATGCCGAGATGGTCAAGTCGAAATAATTCCTTAGGTTCGCGTAGGGGCATGGCGCGCCATGCCCCTACCCCCTCTATCCCCGACCCGTTCTCCCACGCAAGCGGGGAGAAAGGGAGAAAACAGCAATTCGAGAAATTTAGCTGGTGTGGCACTACGAATATCCCCGCTTTCGCGTTAAGCTCTGCGCAATTCAAATTTTTGTGAAAGGCAGCGGTTTAATGGCTTCAGCACGCGACTATGCACGCGATCATG
>DASZXN010000164.1:0-9000 GCA_035545875.1 Phototrophicaceae bacterium | reverse complement strand
TGCGCGCCCATCCAGCTTCCGGCGTCCAGCTTTTTGATCTCCGCCAGCGTCTTGTGTTTGAACAGGCCGTGACCATCGGTATGCTTCTCCGCATCGGCGTCGTGGCAGATGATTACCACGTCGTCGGCGGAGGTGCGCACGTCCAGTTCGATCCAGTCGGCTTTAGCCTCAAGCGCCTTTTCGTACGCTAACAGGGTATTTTCGGGGTAGCGGCCTGAAATGCCGCGATGGGCGATCACGTAAGGTCGGCGTGACATGAAGCCAATGCTCCTGGTGCTGTTACGATGCCTGAAGGCTGGAAACGGCGGCGTTGGACGTTTCATCACGCGGGATCAGCGCGATGTTGCTCAGGCCGCAGGTGATCGTCTGACCGACGGTTTCGAGCAGTTCGAAGCGCCGCCCACCGCCGACGTGGATGCGCAGCGTCTGCTCCTTGAGCTTGCCCTCGACGATCACGAAGCCGCCCGTCAGCGAGGCGCGATCCACGTGGACGCTGAACGTATTCTCGTAATCGCTGGACTGATCGGGCGCGATCACGTCGATGTCGTCGGCGCGCATACACACCCAAACCGTCTGCCCATAGTGATAATTGGCGGTTCGCGGATCGGCCTTGAAGATCACGCCGAGGCTGGCAACCTCGATCAGCACCTGATCATCGTGAATTTCCTTGACCACGCCGGGCAGGAAGTTGTTCGTGCCGATAAAGGTCGCGCTGAAGAGCGTGCGCGGGTTGCGATAAATGTCGAGCGGCGCGCCTTCCTGTTCGATGTTGCCGTCGTTCATCAGCAGTACGTTGTCGGCAATCGTCAGCGCCTCACCCTGATCGTGCGTGACGAGCAGGGTCGTGCAGTTCGTCTGCCGGTGAATGTCGGCGATTTCGAGAATCAGTTCGTCACGCAGCTTGGCGTCGAGCGCCGACAGCGGCTCATCGAGCAGCAGCAGATCAGGCGCGGGAGCCAGCGCTCGCGCGATCACGACGCGCTGTGCCTGTCCGCCCGATAGCTGACGAAAGGCGCGCTTCTCCATCCCTTCGAGATGCACCAGCCTGAGCATCTCGCTCACGCGGCGCGGAATATCATTTTTAGGCCAGTTGCGCAGGCGCAGCCCCCACGCGACGTTCTCATAAGCGGTCATGTGCGGGAACATCGATGGGCGCTGAAAGACCATGCCGAGGTTGCGCTTGTGCGCCTCCAGCCGGGTCACGTCTTTGTTGCCAATGAAGATTTGCCCCTCTTCCGGCATCAGCAGTCCGGCGATGCAGCGCAGCAGCGTTGTCTTGCCGCAGCCTGACGGCCCTAAAATCGCCGTCAGCGATCCTTCGCGGATTTCCACGCTGACGCGCTTGACCGCCATGACCGATTCATAGCGCTTGACGAGGTTTTGAATACGAACATTTGCCATCGAGTGCTGACCTTACGATTCGGAAAATACTCTATGCACAAATTATTGCTTGGATCAGGCGAACGCGCCCCGGAACTGCTTGCGGAACACCAGAAACAGGAACTGCACAATCCCCAGCACGATCAACTGCATCACCAGCACCTCGACCGCCGTCTGCGGCGTGAAGCCGAGCTTGCCCACATCCTGATAGATAAAAATGGCGACTGGCTGCTCCGTCGAACCCATCAGCCAGGGGACGGTGAAGTTGGTCGCCGCGCTCGTGAAAGCAATCGCTCCTGCGGTGATCACACCGGGCGCGATCAACGGGAGTGTAACTCGGAAAAAAGTATTGACGGGACTCGCGCCCATCACCAGTGCCGCCTCTTCATAGACCACATCGGTTGTCGCCACCGATCCCTGAATCACGCGCACCACCAGCGGAATCGTCCAGGTCGCCGTCGCCAGCACCACCAGCGGGAACGCCCCCTGCCACTGAATCGCGTACAGCGCCAGATACACGCCAATCGCGATGCCATACGTGATCGTCGGGAAGATCGCCGGGACAAAGATCAGAGCGCCCAGCGCGCTGCGCCCCGGAAAGCGCCGGCGCTCAATCGCGTAGGCAGCGGGCAGGCACATAGCGATCACAATAATGGTCGCAAACAGACCCATGCGCAGGCTGACCAGCATCGACTTGAAATAGTCCGGCCAGAGCACGTTGCTCCACGCCAGAATCGAGAAGTTATGCGGCGGGAACGTCACGTCGGACGTGACCGATGTCACCAGAATTTGCAGGAACGGCCAGATCATGATCACCGCGAGCATCAGAGCATAGATGTTCAGCGTGATAAACAACCAGCGCGGCAGCCTCATGGCTTGTCTCCCGCTTCCTGCGTGCGTAAGTAGATGAACAAAAAGAGGAAGGACACCAGCGTCAGCACGACGCCCAGCGCCGAAGCCATTGGGAAGTTGTCAAACGGCGAGAACTGTCGATAAATCTTGTTCGAGAGCCAGTTGTTGTATGGCCCGGCGAGGAACAGCGGCAGCGTAAACGCGCCAACTCCCGCAGAGATACTGAGCACCAGCGCTCCCATGATCCCACGCTTCGCCAGCGGCATCGTCACCTTGATGAACGTCTGCCACGAGTTCGCGCCCATCGTCTGCGCCGCTTCTTCGTAGATCACGTCCACGCCGACCATCGCGCTGCGAATCAGCAGCACCGACAGCGTTGGCACTGACATCCAGATGATCACGATCAGCGGCGAGCCGACAAATTGAATCGGTTGCTGCACGATTCCCAGTCCCATCAGCACCCAGTTGATCGGCCCCTGCGGAGCAAACGCGTACGCCAGCGCGAACAGGGTAAACACGTCACCGAAGATCGGCAGCAGGAAGGAAATCTCAATCAGCGATTTACCTTTCGGGCTGTAGCGCGCTAGAAAATAAGCCACCGGCAGCGAGAGGGTAATCGACATGGCGGACGTGAAAAAAGCGACGCCCAGAGTCCAGGCGAGGCTCGCTAAATACGGCTGGGATGGGTCGAAAATCGTCGCAAAATTGCTGAACGTAAAAATGGGGACGACTTTCCAGATCACGCCCTTATAGAGTTCGCGCGAAAAAAATCCAAACGCGATCTGTAGCGCGATGGGCACGGCAAACACGACCAGCATGTAAAGGAGCAACGGCGTCAGCAGCAGAATCGTGCTGCCATAACGCCGCCGCCACCACCAGAACCGCTCTGAGAATGAGATCGAGCGGGCGGGAGTTTCAACGCCCGCTCGATCTACTGCTTCATTTCTCAAACCCACAACATCACCCTGATTAGATGCCCTTGACGATCTGGTCGTAGGTGTCCGAAATCCACTGCTTCTGCGGAATATACCATGTCCAGTTGACGGGCAGAATTAAGCTGCCGGGATCAGCCGGATAGTAGGGCTTCGCCCAGGTCGGGCCTGCCGCGCGGTTCGAGGGCTGGATGCCACCGGCGTAAGCTGTCAGGTAATTCGACTGCGTGACGCTCCAGTGATTGGTCGCATCGGCAGCGTCCGGCGTGTCCTTCGTCCAGCCAACATTCTGGAACTCGTCGGTCGCGAACCAGTTGATCAGGACGCGAGCGGCAATCGGATGCGGTGCGCCCTTCGCAGCGCGCAGCGCCTGACGGTCAGCCGCGATGCCGGACGACGGATAGAACGGATAAAGCAGATCGCCCGCCTGATTCCAGTCCGTGCCGAGCAGTTCACGCACGTAGGAACCCCACGTCGCGCCCCACCAGGCGTCGCCCGTGTGCAGTTTCAACTGCATCGTCGGGTCGTTGCCAATGTCGCCGTAGACCAGAATCTGTTGCTCCATGTTCTTGCCCCACCAGGTGATGCCCTGTGTCCAGGCGTCCTGCGACCACAGATCGCCCGTGACAATCCCCTGCTTGATCAGCGAGTTCAGGATGCCCATGAAGACGTAGTGACCGCGACCATCATTGAAGGCGTAGTCGATACCCTTGCCCTTCAGTTCGGGGTTGGCGAGGTCAGTCCAGTCTTTATATTTGCTGGTATCGACTTTGTCTTTGCGCAGCAGCCCCTGGAGCCACTCGTAGCCCTGATAGACCATCGCGTAAATGTCCGCGCCGTCCTGAACCATTGTCGGCTCATGGAAGATATACGGCGCTTCGACGTTCGGCAGTTGATCGAGCAGCCCCGCATACTGCGGCAGGTTGATCGGCTCTGTCCAGTCCAGCGCTAAAATCTGGGCGTAGGAGTCTTCTTCCTTATCGACGACATCATAGCCTTCGTCGGAGATGATCTTGCCAGCAATCGGCAGAGTCGTCATACCCTGATCCAGATCGCCGTTGGTTGACCATTCCAGTGTCACCGGAACGCCGTATTTCTTCTGCGTGTAGGCGCTGAAGGCGTTCGGGATGATCGAATCGGACAGACCGCCGAAGCCCCAACTGTGAATCTTGACGTGTGCGCCTTCAGCCGTGAGTGCTGCACCGACGGCGCTGGGATCGCTCAGGTCAGGCGTGCCGACCTGACGGACGAACGCCGGCACCCCGAACGAACGGCTCAGGGCAGCGCCCGCGCCGACCGTTCCGGTGAGCTTCAGGAATTGGCGGCGACTTAATCCTTTTTTGTTCATTTGTTCAATCCTCCTCAACAAAAATGGGTAAGACTTGCACGTACAGATGCCTGGGAATCGGTTGTTGCCGATGGCTCAGGCCGGGTTGAGTCCCATAAGCAGGAATGGCAGACATGGAGCAAGCGGCAGACGATTTCGTCAGTCTATTCACGGCGAAGTTCGTGCTTGCAATCGGTTGTCCGGGGATAGAGAAGGAATGTGCCAGGGAACGGAAAGCAGATCGTCGCTCAGGAGCTTCAGGAAGACGAGTCGGTGTGCGCATAAAGCAGAGAGTTGATCGGCTCATAAAACGTTTTTCTTCAAAATACCCGTATGGGTGAGCATAGACGGGTTCTATTGTCTAACGCTTAAATGCTGTTATAGTAAACGTTTACTATTCGTGAAGTCACTTTAACAAGGTCTTTACAGATTGTCAAATTTAAGTTATTAAAGAAAATCTTCACAAGTTAATCTTTACTTAACAATAGCATCGGGAGTGAACCATGCACTTGCAAGGCACGTTGACGGCGGCGGACAGCCACCACTACATTGCGCACAAATTCGAAGTCCCGCCGGGCGCGACCCGCCTCGACATCGACTATCAGTATCAGCCGAAGCGCATCGGCAGTTACGGCAACCTGCTCACCCTCAGCCTGTTCGACCCGTACAGCGAGCGCGGCACGGGACATCGCGGCCAGCCGACGCAGCACATCACCCTTAGCGCGAGCGAAGCGACTCCCGGCTACGTCGCGGGCGCGCTGCCGCCCGGAACCTGGAACGTGCTGATCAACTGCAACCTGATCAACCCCGGCGCGGCGGTCGATTACACCTTCGACATCGAGATCAGTTCTGAGCCGCAGCCCGCCGCGCCGCCGCCCTTCACACGCGGCACAACGGCTCCGCGCGGCGCGGGCTGGTATCGCGGTGATCTGCACGGGCATACCGTTCACTCCGATGGAAACTGGGATGTCGAGGGGCTGCTCGGCTTCGCGCGCCAGAACAAGCTCGATTTCGTCACGCTGACCGATCACAACACGCTCTCGGCGCTGCCCAAAATGGACAGTCTGTCGTCGGACGATCTGCTGACGATGGGCGGTTTTGAACTCACGACCTTTTACGGTCACGCGCTCGCGCTCGGCATTCGCCAGATCATTGACTGGCGCGTGCGCAACGGGCGCACGATCACCGACATGCGTGCCGAAGTCGAAGCGCTGGGCGGCCTGTTCATAATCGCGCATCCCGGCTGCCCCGGCGACCCCGGCTGCACAGGCTGTCACTGGGAATATCAGGACATGATGCCGGGATCGGCACAGATGGTCGAAATCTGGAACGAGTATTACACCAGCGGCAGCAATAACGAGGGCGCGGTCGAAATCTGGTATCAGTGGCTCAACGCCGGTCATCACCTCTACGCGACTGTTGGCAGCGACATTCACGGCACGCCTGACCCGGCGCACGAGTTCGGCTTCAACGTCGTCTACGCGCAGGAACTATCCGAACAGGCCATCCTCGACGGCGTGCGTCATGGTCATTCCTATCTGAGCAGCGGCCCAACACTGGCATTGAGCGGCAAAGCGGCTTCCGGCGCGACCGCCATGCTGGGTGACGCGCTGCCGAACGAACGCTGCGAATTTTCAGCCCAGTGGTCGAATTTGCGCGCCGGAGATCGGCTGCGCTGGATGGTCGATGGTCAGGTGATAGAGGAAATCACGCCTGACGTGGCGGGGAAGCGCACCTGGACAGTAGACGGCGGCGCTCATTGGTGCGTGATCGAGGTACGCGCCGCCACTGGCGACCTCCGCGCCGTCACCAACCCGATCTTCATCGGTCGCTAACTACGCCAGCGTTCTCTCGTAGGGGCGCACCTGCGTGTGCGCCCTTGTTTTTCTCCCTTTCTCCCAACTTGTTGGGACGCCCGCTTGCGCAACGCGAACTTGTTCGCGCGCAAGGGTCGGGGATAGAGGGGGCTTCCCTCAGCACTATCTCTGCGGCGGCGCGGTCGAGTCGCGCACGACCAGCCGCGTATTGAGCATGAACTGTTCGACATCCGGCGAGCCGCCTTCGAGCCGACGCATCAGAATCGCGCCTGCCGTTTCCGCCATCTGCACCGTCGGCTGCGCGACGGTCGTCAGCGGCGGAAAGACCACCGCCGAAAGCGCGATATTGTCGAAACCGATCAGCGAGATTTCGTCGGGCACACGAACGCCGTTCGCGCTCAAGGCTTGCAGCGCACCAATGGCGATCTCGTCAATCATGGCAAAAATCGCCGTTGGTCGCACCTTCTGCCTGAGCAGAGCCATCGTCTGCCGATAACCGATCTCGAAGCGCGACTCGTCCGTATTGATGGTCAAGAAGTGTTCGGCGCGCTGCTCGATTCCGGCATCGCGCAGGGCATCGAGCGCGCCTTGAATCCGCTCGCGGATCGGGTAGCGTTCGGTGTAAGCCGTGAACAGCGCGATATTGCGGTGACCGAGGTCGATCAGGTGGCGCATACCCGTGTAGCCGCCGTCGTAATTCGTCACCAGAATGTGATGCACGGGCAGATCAGGCAGCCGCCGCTCGACCATCACCACTTCGACGTTGGCATTGAGCAGCCGCTCGACATTTTCGCGGCTGTGCTCACGCGGGAAGAGGATCACGCCATCGACGCGCTGCTGAAGCAGGCTCTCGACGTACTCCGTCTCGCGTTCGAGCGTCTCTTCGGTGTTGCACAGCAGCGTCCGATAATGATGGGCGAACAGCGCCTTTTCAACAATGTAGCTGAACGTCCCCAGATGCGAGTCGTTGAGCTTCGGAATCAGCACGCCAATTGACTGGGATCGCTGGCGGCGCAGCCCGCGCGCGACGGCGTTGGGATGGTACTGAAGCTCCTCCATCGCCTGCAAAACGCGCGCCTGTGCTTCATCGCTCACCGGGTAATTGCCGTTGACCACGCGCGATACGGTAGCGATGGACACGCCCGCAGCGCTGGCAACATCTCGAATAGTTGTGATGGGAACTTCTCCCTGGACAACTCAAAACAATCCGTGAGGGTATCCGTTGGATCGCGCCGCGCCTCAGAGCAACGATTTTTCCCGTAACTGAAGCAGCGCGGCACTATGGTAAACGTTTTCCCAGAAATATTCCAGACCTCTGGAAACGCGCCACCAGCCTCGATTTGGACATTCATTCGAGTGATTGCGACCCCAATTTCTGTATTTTAACATCTGTCTGACCCTGCGGGTAAACGTTTACTATCCAGCGCTGCCTTTAGACAGCAACCGCCGATAGACTTCGACCGTCTCCGCCGCGATCTGCGCGTGCGTGTAGTGCGCCAGCACGCGCTCGCGCCCCTGCCGACCCAACTGCGCGGCCAGTTCGCTGTTGGCGCGCAGCAGATAGAGCGCCGCCGCCAGTGCCTCGATATCGCCTTCCGGCACGATCAACCCGGCGTCAGCGATCACGTTGGGAATCGCGCCGCTGTCCGAGCCAATTACGGGGATACCGCTCGCCATCGCTTCGATGGTCGCGCGCGGGCCAAACTGTTCTTTCCAATTCGGGAAGGTCAGCGACGGCACGGCCAGCGCGTCGATGGCATGATACTGGGCGGGCATTTCCGTCGAGGGGATTTGGTTAACGAACGTTACGCGATCCATAATCTCCAGATGGCGCGCCAGCGTCCCTAGTTCGATCCGCTGCGGCCCACCGCCGACAATCCGAAGCTGCCAGTCGCCGCCCAAGCGCGCGCAGGCGCGCAGCAGCACTTCGATTCCCTTCTCCGGCACGAGCCGCGCTACACAGCCAATCGTAAACGGGCGACTTGCGCGTACGCTCGGCGGACAGAACAGATCAGGATCGACGCCGAACTGCGCGATCACGTCGATTTGACCGTCGTAGCCTTTGGCGCGTAAAACCTGCGCCGCGCTCTCCGTTCCGGCAATTGCCCCATCCGCGTGATCGAGCATCCAGCGCTCGCCCCACGCGAAGGGCGGCGGATAGCGCCGCTCGATGTTCTGCCAGCTAAAAAACAGCGCTTGCGCGCCGCTTTTGCGCGCCTGCCAGAGCGCCTGCCATGCCGCGAGGTTATACGGCTCTTCATCGATGTGGACGATCTCCGGCTGAAACTGGCGGATCGCGGCCTCGATCCCGCCATAAAAATACAGATGAAAATTACCATTCAGGTGGATCGGCAGGGTTTCGAGCCGATAACCAGCAGTATAAGCGCGTTCGAGCGGCATTTCGCCGCGTTCGTCGCGCCACGCGGGGGGCACCAGCGCCAGCAAATCGACGCCCTGCTGCGCGATATATTCCAGCTTACGTTGGTAAATGCCGACCACAAGTGCTTTGGAGAGAATGAGAACTCGCATAGTTTCCATTCTACCCTAGCGCGCGGAAGCATTCCAAATCGGGATACGACCTAGAGAACATTTTTCGTAGGGGCGGCATGAATGCCGTCCGCTGCTTAAGGTAACGTGAATTATGGATACGCCGCAGCGGGAACCGGTTTTTCCCTGGTAGGGGCACGACATG
>DASZXN010000163.1:0-3734 GCA_035545875.1 Phototrophicaceae bacterium | reverse complement strand
TGCGCGCCCATGCCTGCGCGATGTCTTTGAGCGGCACCACCTCGATCTCGTAGGTCAGCACGCCCGCGCGCAGCCAGTCCCACACCTGCGCCGATCCTTCAGCCATCGCTTCCGGCGTGAGTCCCGCGCCGCCGCCGACGATCTCCAGCCCGGAGGTGCGCAGCGCCTCTGCCGCCAGCGAAATCCGCGCTCCCGCCATCTCGCCCACCTGAATCAGCCGGATTTTGTGGCGCGCGAACGACAGTGTGGTCGGAGTCAGCGCTTCGAGCAGCAGTTCGGTCGGGCGACCCCACAGGAAATCGAGGATCACGTGATAGCCACTCTCGCCTGCCGCCTGCTGAAAGGCGTCGATGATCTGGGCATCCGGCTGCTTCAGGTCGATCACTGTGTCTGCGCCAAGCGCCTTGATCGCGTCGAGCGATGCTGCGTCGCGCCCGCTGCCGACGACCCGTCCCGCGCCGATCAGCCGCGCGATCTGCACCGCCAGCCGCCCGGCGAACCCGGTCGCGCCGTTGATCAGCACGGTTTGACCCGGCTCAAGCTGCGCGCCGTACTTGAGCGGAAACAGCGCCGTCAGCGCGGAACTCGGCACGGTCGCCGCAGTTTCCACGGTGATCCCTTCCGGCACGGGCACAAAATACGCCGCCGGGATCACAGCAAGCTCGGCCATTGCCCCGTATGGAGGTTTCATCCCCCCGAACCCGATCAGGCGGCCATCGTCGAGCATCCCGATCCCGTCGAAGCCGACTATCGCGGGCAGCGACGGAAAGAACTGCTTACTGGCGAAGTGCGTCCCTGCCGCCGTCGCCCGATCCACGTTTTCGAGTGCCACTGCTTTCACGTGGACGAGCAGTTCCTCATTCCCGGCGACCGGATCGGGGAAGTCTTCGCAGCGCGGCGTTGCGCCGAATTGGTGCAGAACAGCAGCTTTCATGATCATGTCCTTAATATAGTTTCCAGGAAACTATATTAAGCTTGGTTGCGCTGGTTTGTCAAGATTGTTTCCTGGAAACTTTTCAATCTACCGATCAGACCTCGCCCCTACAAATCTGCCTGTGTCTCGTGTCACGCGGACGACTGCCGTATAATCGAGGCGTGATCGAAGATAAGGAATACCATCGTGTCTGAGCGTGATCCGTTGATTGGCGACATTCTGGCCGCGCTGGGGCAGCTTTCTGACCGTTTCTCGCCGGATAGCAGCGAGATGAAGCAGTGGATCACCGAGCATTACCCCAACCCACAGATTCTCGAACTGCTGCAAGAGACAACCCTGCTGACTATGCGCGTGATCAACGCTATCGGTCAGCTTGAACCCGTCAATGGCATCACGATTTCGCGCCAGTATCGGATTCCCAAAGGCAGCGTCTCCAAGACGACGCGGCGGCTGCTGGCGAAAAAGCTGATCACACAGGAAGGCTTGCCCAATAACAGGAAAGAGATTCTCTTTCGGCTGACGCCGCTTGGACGCGAGTTGTACGAGGCGAACCGCGCTTTCGACGCGCAGATGGAGCAAGGCTTCGTCCAGTTCATGCGCCGCTATTCGCCCGGTGAACTGGCCTTCGTGCTGCGTCTGCTCCAAGACGTTCAGACGGCTTCGTTTCTAGACCCGGTTCCCGAAGATCAGCCTGCCAAAGTAGATTAAAGTCTGACGCTCCATAAAAACGCCGAACACCCTTCGTAGGGGCGCAGCGGGCTGCGCCCTCTCTGCTTTCTTGATGCCTTTGCGTCTTTGCGTTGATGCTTTTCTGTTTTCCCTCAAATGCAGTCCAAAATTGTCGCATTGGTGCTACTTGGACAGCATGGCCTTGCTGTACCTTAATACATGGTTCACTCACGTCCGTTAACCATAGGATTGGCCTCGCATGTATCCTCTCCGTAGATTACTCCCGTATCTACGACCCTATCGCTGGTATATGTTGACCGTCATCGCGGCTTCGATTGGCATCACCGTGATGAATCTGCTCAACCCTTTGATCATTCGCCAGCTTGTCGCCATCATCAGCAGTAACAACGTCAATCTCACCAGCGCCGATCAACAGATCGTCACCCTCGCGCTGCTGCTGATTGGCATCTTCACCCTGCGCGCGATCTTCCGCTACTTCTATGCTTATCTCGCGCACATCATGGCCTACAAGTTTGTCGATGATTTGCGCGTCATCCTCTACAATCATTTGCAGAGTCTCTCGCTGCGCTATTTCTCGGATCGGCAAACGGGTGAAATTCTCAAGCGCGTCGTCAGCGACACCCGCGACATCGAGCCGTTAATTGCCCACTACATCCCCGACACCGCCGTCAACTTCCTGACACTGATCGGTGTCGGCGCGATCCTCGTCAGCATGAACCCGACGCTCGCCATCCTGACCATTCTGCCGATGCCGCTGCTGCTGATCAGCAGCCTGTTCTTCGGCAAGCGGATGCGCACCGCGCTGCGCGAATCGTCGCGCCATCTCGGTCGGCTGACGGGCGTTGTGCAGGACAACCTCGTCGGCATCAAAGAAATTCAACTGTTCACGCAGGAAGAACATGAGCACGAGCGCATTCACGCCGCTTCGAACGAGACGACGCGCATCCACCTCTACGGCCTGAAAATGCAGGCGATTCTGATGCCCTCGGTCGAATATCTGACGGCAATGGGTCTGGTGATTATCGTGCTGTTTGGCGGTATGGCCGCGCTCAATGGCACAATGCAGGTCGCTGATCTGGTGGCTTTCATCCTCTATCTGAACATGTTCTACCAGCCGATCACCATGATCGCGCAGATGAACGAAATGCTGCACGTGGCGCTGGCGGGCGCGGATCACGTCGTCGAGGTGCTCGACATCAAACCGGACGTGGACGACGTTCCCGGCGCGAAAGACCCCGGCAAGCTGCGCGGCGAGGTCGAGTTCCACGATGTCAGCTTCGATTACAACGAACACGTCGCTACCCTGAATCACATCTCATTCAAGGTGCAGCCGGGGCAGATTTTGGCGCTCGCCGGGCCAACCGGCGCGGGCAAGACGACCATCGCCAGCCTGATCCCGCGTTTCTATGACGTGACTTCCGGCAGCGTGACCATCGACGGCATCGACGTGCGCGATATGACCATTCACGGCCTGCGCTCCAATATCAGCATGGTTTTGCAGGACGTGTTCCTGTTCAACGGCACAATCCGCGAGAATATTCGCTACAGCAACCTCACCGCGACTGAAGAAGGCATCATCAACGCGGCGAAAGCGGCGCGTATTCACGATTTCATTATCACGCTGCCCGACGGCTACGAAACACAGATCGGCGAGCGTGGCGTCAAGCTCTCTGGCGGACAGAAACAGCGTATGGCGATTGCCCGCGCCGTCCTCAAGAACGCACCGATTCTGATCCTCGACGAAGCGACCTCGGCGGTCGATACCGAAACCGAGGCCGAGATTCAGGACGCGCTCAACGATCTCATGCAGGGGCGCACCTCGATTGTGATCGCCCACCGCCTCTCGACCATCCGCAACGCCGATCAGATTCTCGTGCTCGATCACGGCGAAATTGTCGAGCGTGGCCGCCACGAAGACCTGATCTACAATCACGGACGCTATCAGCGGCTTCACGAGGCCAACGCGCGGTTGAATTAGGTCGCAAATCGACGAGATGTTCTCGTAGGGCACGACATGTCGTGCCCTACACAGCTACCCCGTCAACAATCTCGACGTTATCGTCCGCCCAATTTCCAGCCTTTATTCCCGGAGGATTGATGACCGACTACT
>DASZXN010000162.1:0-11702 GCA_035545875.1 Phototrophicaceae bacterium | reverse complement strand
CGCGCGCATCGACCTCGATTAAACCCTGCTGCTCCAGCGTGTGCAGCGTCGGGTAGAGCGTGCCCTCCTTGAAATCAAGCACGCCGCCCGACTGATCCCTGATCAGTTTGGCGATGCCGTAGCCGTGATTTGATCCTTGTGTCAGGACATGCAGAATCAGCAGCGGCAAACTCCCCTTGAGATTCATCGCGCCTCGCACCCATCGAAACCCTATGGATAGCATAGACGGAAATCGCACAGCGTCAATTGGGCGAGTGCATGTATGCTAGAGATCAGATCAACGATTAGGAAGCGCTATGTCGCAAGCAGAACTGCAAAAAGCCCACGACTTGATCGAGCAGGGAAAATTTGAACAGGCGCGCCAGCTTTTGCAAACACTCGACGATCCGACCGCGCGCCTGTGGCTGGCACAGTTGAACGCGAGCCGCCGCCCGCGCAAGCAGCAGTTGGACATCCCGCTGCCGCTGCTGGTGGGTGTCGCCCTCGTGATCGGCGTCGGCGCGCTGATCGTGATCATCCTGCTCACGCCGACACTGCTTACGCGAATGCGGAATCAGTCAGCGCCGACAGCCACACTCAGCATTCAGGATCAGATCAGCAGCGCTGTCGCCAATTTCTGCGCTCAGGAATATCGAGTGCATCATAGTGATGATCCTTCTCAGGCTTGCGGGAACTGGACGCTGATGGTTCTGCAATCGCACCCAAACGCCGCTATAGACTGTATGGGTCAGTCCAGCGATTCCACTGCTTACGGCCAATGTCTGCTCAATGCAGGCGTTCCTCCGCCACCCTGATCATGCCTAAGAAGTCATTCTGCTTTCCAGTAGCGGGCGTGAAGTTCTCCTGCCTCGTCTTCCAGCACCGGGCCGATCACCGTTACTTTGCGCGCGCCCTGCGCGAAAACCTCGTGCGCGCGGATTTCCAGCCCCTTGCCCGCGAAATCGGCAAGGCGCGGCGACGAGCAGGCATAGACCACCGCCCCAATCCCCGACCAGTAAATCGCGCCGGAACACATGGCGCAGGGTTCGGTGCTGGTATAAAGGACGCAGCCTTCGAGGAAGGCGAAGTCGTAGGTCTGCACGGCCAGCCGCACGAGGTTCGTCTCGGCGTGATTGGTGATGTCGTGCCCCGTATAGATCGTGTTCTCGGCTTCGAGCAGGATTTTGCCGTCCCGCGCCAGCAGAGCGCCGAAAGGATGATTGCCGTGATCGACGGCATGGGCGGCGATTTCCAGACTGCGGCGCACGAGCGCCTCATTGACCGTGAAATTCATTCGTCCGTGTCCAAGCGCTTGAGCATATCGAGGCCGATCACGCCGTAACCCATTTTTTCGTAGAGATGTCGCGCTCCCGCGTTATGAGCGTGGACGTGCAGGCCGATCTTGAAAATCCCCTGTGGCTTGAGCAGCGCTTCGAGCGCCTGAAGCGTCTGCTCGCCATAGCCGCGCCGCTGATAGGGCGCGTCGATTTCGATGTCGAGGATGAAGGCCGACGCATCAAAGCCGCGCTTGAGGCTGACCCACAACTGCCCGACCGGATCGGGTGTATCCGCCATCACGAGAAAGAGCAGATGGTCTTTCGTGGCGAGGCCATCCGGCAGCAGCCGATCCAGCACGTCTTTTGACTGCTGCAAGGCGCTGGCCGGTTCCCACTCGCCGGCGTCAACCTGATTTTGCGCGTAGGCGACGGCCAGATGCTCGCGGTACCAGACGAAATCGGCCTCGGTCATCGGGACAAGCTGCACCATCATGGCTGTTCACCGAGCAAGCGGGCGATCCGCGTGACAATCACTTCGCCGATTTTGGCTTTGCTGTCGGCCAATTCCTGCTGACCGCCACCTGCGTCGAGAATCAGCACGCGGTTCGTATCGACTTCAAAGCCCGCGTCGGGCGCGCTGATGTCGTTGGCGACGAGCAAATCCAGCCCTTTGCGTTCGAGCTTGTCGCGGGCGTAATCGGCGAGGTTCTGGCTCTCTGCCGCGAAGCCGACGACCACGCGCGGCGCGTGCGCCTTGGCACGCTGCTCCTTGACCGCCAGCAGAATGTCCGGGTTTTTATCGAGCAGCAGCGTCAGATCATCCGACTTCTTGATCTTATGCTCGGACGGGCGGCGCGGGCGGAAATCGGCGACTGCCGCCGCCATGATCAGCGCGTCAGCCTCGGTGATGCTGGCGAGGACGGCGTTCTTCATCTGCTCGGCGGATTCGACGGCGATCAGGTCTGCGCCGTAAGGCGTTTCGAGGTGCGCCGCCGAGATCAGCGTGACCCGCGCGCCCGCGTCGAGCGCGGCCTGAGCAAGCGCATAGCCCTGCTTGCCGCTCGACCTGTTGGTGATATAGCGCACGGGATCGAGCGGCTCGCGCGTGCCGCCCGCCGTGACGACGACCCGCCGATCACGCAGTACGCCAGTTCGACCGAGTAATGTACGCACCGCGCCGAGCAACGTGGGTGTTTCCGGCAAGCGCCCCTGCCCGACCAATCCCGACGCGAAGCGTCCGGTTTCGGGCGGCAGAATTGTGATCCCACGTGCTTGCAGCGCCGCGACGTTGGTCTGAGTCGCCGGATTCGCGTACATGCCGCCGTCCATTGCCGGAGCGATCAGCAGCGGACAGCGCGCCGCCAGCGCCGTGATCGCCAGCAAATCACCCGCGAAGCCGTGCGCGATGCGCGCGATAGTGTCGGCGGTCGCGGGCGCGATCACGAGTAGATCAGCGCCTTCGGCCAACCCAACGTGCGCGACGTGGGTCGGCAGATCGCTGCCGGGAGCCGTCTGCCAGAGATCGGTATAGACGGCGCGTCCGGTCACGGCCTGAAAGGTCAGCGGCGTGACGAACCGCTGGGCGGCCTCGGTCATGATCACATCGACGCGCGCGCCCGCCTGCGTCAATTTGCTGGCGAGATCGACGGCTTTGTAGGCGGCGATGCTCCCGGTCACGCCGAGAACGATCCGTTTGTTTTCGAGCAAGGTAATCTGCGGCATTCAAACCTTCGCTTCTCAAAATACAGCTCATCTTTTAACGCTGATTCCGAACGCCGTTCTTTGCGTTCCAAAACAAGCATAGCGCAGATTTTCGTAGGGGCGAGGCATAGCTCCTCAGGGAGTGGTGAAGATCGTGGACACGATTCACGCGGACGAGACTTGTCTCGTCCCTACATCACTTCGTCATTCTCTATTCCCCGCTTCCCAATCCTGACGCTCCCCGGATCAATAGGTGAGCGTACCATTCGCGGCAGCGATCACCTGGCGCAGCCAACGGGCGACGCGCACGCGCGGCTGATCCGGCGCGACCAGTTCCGCGACGTTGTTATAGTCGATGGCATGATGGAGCGCCGCCACCGGGAGCGCCAACGGCCACAGACGTGCTTCCTCGCCCCAGCAGGCGAGATAATCGTCACGGAGCCGATCCACCTGAGCCAGCGGGAAATAAGCAAGCGCATCGCGCAGGATCACAGGTAAATCGAAGAACGGGTGGCCGATACAGCTTTCCGACCAGTCGATGAAGCGCAGTTGCTCATCCCGATAGCCCATGTTGCCGCCGTGAACGTCGCCGTGAACGAGCGAGGCACGTTGCAGCGCCTGATTATGCGCGTGCAGCAGCGGCGCAAGATTACGCAAATGAACGATTTCATCCGGCTCAAGACTGGCGAGCATGGCCTCGTTCGCCAGCGCCGCATCGATCTCCATATCGAAATGCTCGGTGCGTTGGTCGGGGCAGCCTGCATCGATCAGCGCGTCGAGATGCCACGACGAATCGTGCTGAAGCTCCGCCAGCCGCATTAAGGCACGGTGCCAGAGCGAATACTCGCTGTGATCCCGTAAATTCACGCCCACATCGCTGATGATCAGCCAACCGTGCTCAAAATCAGCGGCAATCACGTCGGGAACGTCGTCGGGATAAAGGCACGCGAGCAGGGTCAGCAGGCGCGGCTCGTCGGCGGAATGAGCGAGCGGCGTGCCGGTCTTGAAGAACACGTCGCCGGAAGTCGTGCGCACGCGCAGGACGGTCGAGAGTTCCCACTGCTGCTGAACCTCGACCGAGATCACGTTCTTCACCTGTTGGTGAATCCACTCGATTGCGTCGTCGCGGATCATTCGTTGTCCAGGGAGAGGGGTTCGTCGCCGTCCATCTGCTGGCGCACGAGCCAGGCGACGGTGATGATAAAGGTTGCCAGATCGAGCCATTCGTCGGCGCTCAGGCGACCGGGATAGCGCGCCTGCATGAGGGTGCTGATGCGCGGCGCGAGGCATTGGCGAATCTCGCGATGGAGCGGCGCTAACTGCCCGCGCCAGTGATCCTGCTGAGGCCGCGTCAGCAGTTGATCGACGAGGCGGAGCGTCTCGCTGTGGATGTCGCCGCGAATCAAGGGCATGACGAACTGCTCGATCTCGTCGTCGGTCAGGCGAGCGGGTTCGCTCAGACCGCTCAGATCAAGCTGGTCGTTGATAAAGGCGAGAAAGCGGCTCAGGTCTTCAGGCATCGGGAACTCCAAGCGCAAAGGTCGTTTAGAGTTTATAACGGGTCACAGCAGCGGTCAACCGATTGGCTATAGGCGCATCGCCCGCGCCTGCCGCGTGAAAGCGCGCGCGCCGAGCACAATCGTCAGCGCGGGCAGCCAGATCAGGCCATAGGCGGTGAAAATCGCGCCGATGACGGCCACCGGATCGTTCACGTCATTGCCGCTGTGCGGCAGCAGATAGCCAAGCACGCCGCCGAGCGCAAAAACGAGCACCAGCGCGATCCACTGCCACCACGCGACAGGTACACTCGCCACGTTGTCGAGCAGCGTCGCGCCTTTTTGCCGCTTCTGGAACCATAGAATCATGATGGCAAAGGCGCTCAGTGTGACGAGCAGCGAGAGCGAGAGCACGTCGATCTGCCCTTGCAGCAGGTGCAGCACGAGCAGGCCGACCAACACGATCAGCGTGAACGCCCAACCGCGCGAATCGAGGCGCAAATCGGTGGGTGACGCGCCGCGTTCGAGCATGAGCGCCAGCGTGATCAGCATGAGGCCGAGCGCCGCATCCAGCAGCAGACGCAGCGGCGCGGCTTCGATCCCGTTATCGAAGAATTGGCTTGACCAGTGTGCCCACGTGCCCCAGCCGACGCCGATCAGCGCGGCCAGGATCAGCGTGACGATCAGGAAGCGGCGCGCACGCAGACTGCCATTGGTCAGCGCGAGAAAGAGCGCCAGCGCGATCAGCCCGGCGACGGCGTGCCCGCCCAGCGCCCGCGAGATCAACGTGCGCGGCACACTGCTCAAGGCCGACTGCGGGTTCAGGATGAGTCCGTTCGCCATACCCGCGATCCCGGCCAACGTCAGCAGGCCGAACAGATCGCGCAGGCGGTAGCGAGCGGCAATCTCCAGCAGTAGGCTGCTCAGGGCGAGGTAGCCGAGCGCCAGCAGCGCCGCGTCGATGATGCCGGGGATCGGCGTCCACAGGATCACGTGCGCGCAGAAGGCCAGCAGCGCCGCAAGCAGGAGGCGTAACGTCCAAGAATGCTGTGTCATGATGTAACTGTACGATAACCGCGAGGAAAACGCTCGTCAAGAGATTTAGAAAAAGCGATATATCACAGCAGCGCCGCGACCTTATCGGCGGCTTCCCGCGAGGTCATAACCGGGTAGACCTCGAAATCGACCAAATCGCGCCAGCGCGCCATCCATTGATCGAGCAGCGCACGGTCGTCCGTTTCCATCAGTTGATAGCAGCGCTCCAGCTTATCATCGACCCAACTGGAGATATAGGTCAGGCCAGCGGGCGCGAGCCGACCCTGATCGCGGAAGCGGCGGTAGACCGGAAGGGCATCGCCGCCCTGATAATGCTCGACAATCATGTAGAGCGCCATCAGTCCGCCTCGTCCGGCTTGACGGCAACGATCTGCGAGACGTACTGATATTCGCTGGTATGCAGAATTTTCCAATCGCCGAAGAAGCCCGCCAGTTCACCGAGGTTGAGCAGATAGGCCGGGTTCATATTTGGTCGAACCGCCAGATAGCGTGTATTGAAGGTCTGATAGATGATGCGTCCGCCCGGCTTGATGGCCGCGCGAATCTGCGAGAGCAGGTCGCGGTTGAGGTAGCGAATCACGCAAATGAGATGATAGTTCTCGGCAGGCAGTTCAGCGGAGTCGAGATCGAGCGGCAGGAAATTGATCCTGCGCAGACTGCGCTGTCCGGCCTCGCTTTGCGCGCGCGTGAGCGCCACGCGGCTGACATCGATCAGATCAACGACGTAGCCCTGCTCGGCGAGCCAGAGGCCATTCTGTCCAACACCGCAAGCCAAGTCGAGTGCGCAGGCCGAGCCACTTTCGCGCAGCGGCGGCACGAACTGGAACAGCAGCGGGTCAGGATGGGGATAGTCCTTCTCCGCAATCTCGCGATAGAGCGTGTCCCAGCGCAGTCGATCCGCAGCCGACATCAGCTTCTCCCCGCGTAAATCGGCGTGTAAGCGAGCGCATCAGGAACGGCGGCGAGCGTTTCGGCATCGCCGGGATAAAGCCGGGCGTTCGGGCTGCGCTGGCGGCGGAGGTGGAGCGCATAAGCATCGCGCAGGGTGACGAAATCAGGCTGACGCCAGTCGAGGATGCGCAGGCACTTCAGCAGGCCGCTGACGCGCACGCCGCCCGTGCTGTTCCAGTCAGGCTGCTTGAGCAAATCGGCGGCACTCGCTTCCGCGCCGCTCTTTTTGGCGAGATTACCGCTCATGCGGTTGAACAGCGCTCCGGCCTTCTGCATGTCGATCTGCCCGGAGAGCGCCTGCACGTCGTCGGGAAGCGCGTCGAGCGTGACGCCGCCGAGCGAGGCGCTGGTCGCTGACGAAGTTTGATTGAGCGCGAGCCGGATGCAGTCGGCCTCGGCTGGGAAAGCGATTTCAGGCGAGACAGACGCACCATCGGCAAAGGCCCGAATGTTGGCTTCCGTGCCGTCGAGTTCAACCCAGAGGCAAGGCGCGAGCTTGGAAAGGAACGGCGGCAGCGCGGGATCGGGTGATTCGCCGAGGATGCGCGTCCAGCCGCCGTGTGCAGGCGCGACAAACAGGCGCACGGCCTGCGAGTAGGCTTTGCCGGGGATCAGGCCAAACGGGTCATAGAATTGGTAGCCGAGCGATGTAACGGCGGATTGGAGGGTCTCGACGACCTTATCGGCGCAGGGCAAGTACAGGCTGCAATGGATTGTCATGCTCTGGAACCTCGTTCGCATTCACATTCACGTTGCCTGAACGGGCAGCATAACATACCAGCGTGCCAATGTCGATAAAACCGAGCTGGCGGCATAAAACCCGGTCGGATTCGTTCTCGCCGGGGGCAAAGACCATGCTCACGCCGCGCGCCAGCGCCGCTTTAGTCGCGGCGAGCAGCAGCAGCCTGGTCAACTGCGGCGTGCGGGCTTCACGCTGCAAGGCGAGCGCGACAATGTGCGCACTCTGGCTTGCCGCCTGAAGGCTGACGCGAGCGATACCCAGCGGCGTGCCCTGCCGATACATGATCAGGTCGATTTCCTGACGCCGCCCGCTGGCATCGGCAGCGACGTGAAGCGGCTCGATGCCGAGTGTCTGCACGTCAAAATCCGAGCCGCGCCAGACGCACCACCACAGATCGTTGCCGACCTGCTCGCTGACGGGCTTGGTCTGCACGCCTGCCGGATGGCGCAACCGGGGCAGCGGCGGCGCTGGTTCTTCGCTCAGATCAGTTGGCGTGTAGATCATCAGGGGGATTTGATGCTCGGCAGCAAGGCCGAGGTCAAGCAGGATTTTGGCGAAGGGCGGCGGGAACAGCCCTTCGATGTAGTAAACGCGCGCCGGACGATCCAGCGATTGTAAGCGATCCAGCCCCTGCTGGATGTGATTGCCGGACACCCAGGCCATGTTGCGGCGAGGCGTGACGTAGTTCAGGCTGGGAAGCGCGTTATCGCGGTGGTGAATCACATCGACAAAGCCGACGGTTTCATGTTCGACGCCAAACGCCGTATGCGCCTGCGAAATGTGATCCTGAACACGGCGCAGTATCTGACGCGATTGCTTGACCGTCTTTTCGTCCATGAATCCCCTCGCTTGCTATAATATTTATTGAGGAAATCATAACAAATAACCCGACTTTGCAAACGTTACAAACGTGAAAAAGGTGTGAAAAATTATGAAAATCTATACACGTACTGGCGATCAAGGCACGACCAGCCTGTTTTCCGGCGGGCGCGTACCCAAAGATCACCTGCGCGTGGAGAGCTATGGCACGGTCGATGAACTCAATTCGGTGATCGGGCTGGCGCGAGCGCAGCAGCCTGCGCCGGCAACCGACGCCGATCTCGCGCGGATTCAGCATCAACTGTTCAATCTTGGCGCTGATTTGGCGACGCCACTCGACGCGCGCTCGACGCACATCGTCCGCATGGACGCCGATACCGTAAAGTGGCTGGAAGACTCGATTGATCGGATGACAGCCGATCTACCCCCGCTGACGTACTTCATCCTACCGGGCGGATCGCCTGCGGCGGCAACAATCCACATCGCGCGGACGGTCTGCCGCCGCGCCGAGCGGCTGGTGGTCACGCTGCAAGCCCAGGAAGCGATTGGCGAGCACGTGCAGCCGTATCTCAACCGCCTATCGGATTATCTGTTCACGCTGGCACGCTGGGAGAATCTGCAAGCGGGTCTGAGCGAGGAGAAATGGTCAATTAAGCCGTAAATCCCCCCTCTGTCCCCAACCCTTTCGCGCGAACAAATTCGCGTTGCGCACGCGGGGAGAAAGGGAGAAAACGGAAAACATCGACGCAAAGGCACAGGCGAAAACTTCGTTTCGCATCGCGCAAAGGATCAATATTAGGGTGAGGCAATGCCTCGCCCCTAGACAGCAATGCGGTAGGGCAAAACAGCGGACGCGATCAATCGCGTCCCTATAGTGCCCATCGTGCTTCTCATTCGATTTTAACGCCGCCAAAGTTTATAACAGATAAAATTAACTTACTGTCTATCAACATCGTGTGCAGGGCAGGTCTGAGACCTGCCCCTACAAAAACCGATTCGCGGGTTTACGGCGTCCACGCAGGTGTAGTCATAACATGGTCAAGCAGAAGCAACCCGATCCCAGAGCGCAGGCTAAAGCCGCCGATCTGCGTTACGTAAACGACGACGAGCCGGGCATTACGCGCAAAAAATCCGGGCACGGATTCGTCTACACGGGCAGCAACGGCGAGCGCGTCCGTGATAAGGCGACACTGAAGCGGATTCGCGCGCTGGTGATTCCGCCCGCGTGGACGGACGTGTGGATTTGCGCCGATGCCGACGGTCACATTCAGGCAACCGGACGGGATGCCAAAGGGCGCAAGCAGTATCGCTATCACGAGCGCTGGCGCGAAGTACGCGATCAAACCAAGTTCGACCGGATGATCGCCTTCGGGGAAGCGCTGCCGAAAATTCGCGCGCGCGTACAGGCTGATCTGGCGCTGCGTGGTCTGCCACGCGAGAAGGTGCTGGCAGCGGTCGTGCAACTGCTCGGCGCGACCTTCATCCGCGTTGGCAACCCCGAATACGCCCGCGACAACGACTCGTATGGCCTGACCACCCTGCATGACGATCACGTCGAGATCAACGGCGCGACGCTGCACTTCGAGTTTCGCGGCAAAAGCGGCAAGGAACATGCCATCGACCTGAAGGATCGGCGGCTCGCACGGATCGTCAAGCGCTCGCAGGATGTTCCCGGCGAGCACTTGTTTCAGTACACCGACGGCGACGGCAGCGCGCACGCGATCACCTCGTCGGACGTGAACGCCTATATCCGCGAAATCAGCGGGGCAGACTTCACGGCGAAGGATTTCCGCACGTGGGGCGGATCGACGCTGGCGCTGCTCGAACTGGCGGGTTTCGATCCCTGCGAGGACGAGAAGCAGGTCAAGCGCAACGTGACGGCGATGGTCAAATCGGTCGCCCAGCAGTTGGGCAACACACCCACGATCAGCCGGAAATATTACATCCATCCCGCCGTGATCGACTGTTACAGCAGCGGCGCGCTTGAGGAATATCGGCTGCGGAGCAAAGCGCTCGACGACGAGGAAAAGGCGCTGCTCAAGCTGCTGAAGGGGCGGTAAAGATTATCCCTACCCCCGCTCCTTCCCCGACTTCAACTGAGGAAAGGACACCTTTGGGGTTGGGCTGGTCACGAGACGAATTTATCCGCGTGAGGGCGGGTCTTAGACCCGCCCCTACCAACGATCCGCGCGTCAGACTTTCTCTCAATTTCAACCATGTCCTCTCCTCTGAGGAGAGGACAGGTTGAGAGCAAGTTGCAAAGAGGAGGTTCATCATTCAAACTGGCAAGCGACCAAGCAAACCGGAGTGAATGATGAACTATCAACTACTGTATCAGTGGGAAAAACTTTTGTCAGCCCATTTACCCTGTCTCAATAGCTGGCAGCAGGAAAATGCAGCGCTCTTCAGCTACGGGGTGATCGAAGCCGAAAGTTGCCAACAAAGCGCGGTGGCACGACAGGTCAGTTGCGGGGAAACGGTGGAAAGTACGACGCGCCGTTGGCGGCGTTGGTTGAGCAACGGGGCCGTGGATCAAGAGCAGTTTTTTAGCGAGTGGAGTCGCTGGGTGGTGAGCAGTGTCGGCACGGAAACGGTGACACTGCTGGTGGATGAAACGAAATTGGCAGACCGTATCGGGGTGATGATGGTGGGGATTGCCTGGCAAAAGCGTTGTTTACCGCTGGCGTGGCGCACCTATCGCGCCAACGACGGCGCGGCATACCCCGCCGAAGGGCAAGTCGAGATGATCCGCCAATTGCTGGAGCAAGTCAAAAAAGGCATCGGGACCGAGCGCCGGGTCTTAGTGCTGGCTGACCGGGGGATTGGCTGTTCGCCCGATTTATGTCGAGCGGTTGAAGCGCTGGGCTGGCACTATCTGTTTCGTGTGACCTGCCAAACCAAATTGGTGAGTGGTGAGCGGGATTATACGATTGCTCAACAAGTCCAACCGGGAGAGATTTGGGCGCAGTCGGGCATTGTTTTCAAGCGGCGTGGGCATATTCCGGCTCATGCCCGTGCGCTCTGGGCGCTGGGCTACGAAGAACCCTGGGCTTTGGTCACCAACGACGAAGCCTTGACGGGGCATGAATATGCTCGCCGCAACTGGCAGGAACAGAGTTTTCGTGACTTGAAAAGTGGCGGCTGGAAATGGGGCGAAAGCCGAGTTCGCTTACCCCAGCATGTGGCGAATCTGCTGATCTTGTTGGCGCTCGCCTACACTTGGATGGTAGCTTTAGGCAGTCAAGCGGTTGCTGCGGGCTGCGCCCAACCCCTCGTTCGGCGCTCGAACGGTTCCTGGCGCAGGTTGTGGAGTTTGTTTAAGGAAGGGTTACGCTACTTCGCCCAAGTTGTCCAGCGTTACACCGTCTGTTTGGGCCTGGTCTTTATCCCAGACAGACGGTTTATCTAAAGGTGTCCTCTCCTCAGCGATTTCAGGGAGGGGAGAAACGCGGGGATCAGGGGGCGGAATTGGGTCGAAATAAGCGCCAAAAACCTTAAATTACCTGAATTTCGGATAGCAAATTTTGAGGGAAGGTTTTTGTAGGGGCACGACATGTCGTGCCCCTACGGACAGACCCTATCCGAAACTGAGGATATTATACACAGTCTCGCCGCGCCGGGGCGGATCGGTTAAAATCAGGGTATGGTGTCCCACAATATAGGGGAAAATAACTGATGCCG
>DASZXN010000161.1:0-1595 GCA_035545875.1 Phototrophicaceae bacterium | reverse complement strand
GTTTCGACTATGACCAGATCGAATCCAGCCGCGTCGAGCACGCGAATCGCATCGCGGGCGGCTTTCGCCAGTCCGCCGAGGCTGCCGCGTGTCGCCATGCTGCGAATGAACACGCCCGGATCGCCTGACAGATCGCGCATACGGATGCGGTCGCCCAGCAGCGCGCCGCCCGTGAAGGGACTGGTCGGGTCAACTGCGAGGATGGCGACGGTTTTTCCCTGCGGACGATAGCGCTTGGTCATCTCGTTGACGAGCGTGCTTTTGCCCGTCCCCGGCGCTCCGGTGATGCCGATCACCCAGGCGCGCCCCGTCGCCGGGAATAAAGACGCGAGAGCTTGATCCACGCCCTCGCGCTCGTTTTCCACGTTCGTCAGCAGTCGCGCTAAGGCGCGTCGGTCGCCGTTGAGCAGTTTTTCCGCCAGCTCGTTCACCCGGACTTCGCCCTCACCAGATTGCGGATGAAGATGGCGATGTCGTCAGTGTTGGTGCCGGGGCCGAAAATCCCGGTCACGCCCATCGATTCCAGCTTCGGCCTGTCCTCGTCGGGAATAATCCCGCCGACCAGCAGCGGCACGTCGTTCAGCCCGTCCTGATCCATCACGGCGCGGATGCGCGGCACCAGCGCCAGATGCGCCCCGCTCAGAATGCTTAGGCCGACCACGTCGACATCTTCCTGAAGTGCCGCCTCAGCGATCATTTCCGGCGTCTGGCGCAGCCCGGTGTAAATGACTTCCATCCCGGCGTCGCGCAGCGCCCGCGCGATCACCTTCGCGCCGCGATCATGTCCATCCAGACCGGGCTTGGCGATCAGCACCCGAATTGCTTGCTCTGTAGCCATCGGTTTCCCCGTAGGCACATTAAAATCCCTATCAACAATTATAGCAGATTACAGGTCTAAGCCTCAAAGAATCCGGCGTGAATTGAGAACACCATAACGCAGCAAAACAGCATCCTCGTGCTATAGTTGTAACTGTATACAAACGTGGCGAGAATGATCTATGAGCGCAACAAGCGACACGAGCCGCATCACTTCAGGCACGACGTTCAGGATGATGTCGTCTGAAATGGAAGAACGCATCGGGATGCTGCTGGCAGCCCTCGGCACGGTCGTCGCGGTCGCAGCGGCGATCTTCTATCTGGTGCTGGCGCTGAACTGGCGCGGTCAGCCCTTCATCGGCGCGATGCTCACGCACACCATGACGATTGACGGCAGCCTGCCGCTCTCGGCAGGCACGTGGACTGGCTTGAAAGCCGGTTTGCAGCGCGGCGATCAGATTGTCGGCGTGAACGGCGCGGCGCTGCCGAGCGATTTCGACGCGGCGTCACAGGAATACGAGACGCTGATTCGCTCGCTCACCGTCGGCCAGACAATCAAGATCGACTTCGAGCGTCCCGCGCCGGATGGCACGGTCAAGCTCAATCACGCCGAGGTCTGCGGCGCTGTAACCGACGGGTTCGCGCGCTGCGAAGTCAGCTTCATTCTGACCAGCTATCCCGATCTCGACTTCCTCGCCTCGTTCATCGTCCCGTTTGTCTCCGGCCTGATCACGCTCGGCATTGGCATCGCCATTCTGATGCTGCGCAAGCGCAGCTTG
>DASZXN010000160.1:0-4897 GCA_035545875.1 Phototrophicaceae bacterium | reverse complement strand
GTCGAGCGCCAGCCGGGAATGCCGCGCGTCTTCAGCGCTCGCATCACGGCGCAGAAGCCGGCATGAAAACGCGCGTGCTGATCCTCTGCACCGGAAATTCAGCGCGCTCACAGATGGCGGAGGGTCTCCTCCGCCATCGCGCCGGAGATCGCTTTGAGGTCTACAGCGCCGGGTCGAAGCCGTCCCAGGTCAATCCCTACGCCATTCGCGCTATGCGGGAACGCGGCATCGACATTACAGGGCAGCGCTCCAAGCACCTGAATGAGTTCCTGAATCAACCATTCGATTATGTGATCACGGTCTGCGACCAGGCGGCGGAAACCTGCCCGATCTTCCCCGGCAAGACGCAGCGGATTCACTGGAGCTTCCCTGATCCTGCGACAACCGAAGGCAGTGACGCAGAAATTCTCGCTGCCTTTGAGCGCGTTCGCGATGGTCTGGAAGCCCGACTCACGACATGGGCAGCGGAACAAGTCTAAAGAATAGATCGAATTAGCGGTAGAACAGCGCTTTCAACGTCGGCTTCCGAGCGCGGCAGCGGCACGTCGTCAAACAGATACCAACGCTCGACGTATTCGACCGTTTCACCGGGCGCGACCCGCGTCAGCGGCGCGAGCGTCTCAAGCTCGACAATCACGCCTTCAGTGAATAGTTCCGCCGAACTGCCGCGATCCGGGTAGGCCGCCTGCGCTACGTATTCGACGGTTTTGACGAACAGGTGGTTGTGATTGGCATAGGCGATCCAGCCGGATAAATTGGCAACGCCGAGCTTCTGCGCACCCGCGACGGCGGCATCCTGACGGAGCAAGATGTGCTGTCTGCCCCACGTCCAGCGCGGATCGCTGAGATCGGTATACGCCCAGAGCGCGAGCGTTCCGGTGGGGACGAGATGCGCATCGTCGTGCGCGCCGCGCGGTGGCAGCGGCAGAATCGCCACCCCGCCCGCGACCATCACCGAGATCGCCCAGGGCGCGAACTCGACTGCCCACAGGCTGCGATTGGTCAGGCGGTGCGTGACTGTCACACGCGCCTGATTGGGCGCGATAGTGAGGTCGATCTGCTTCTGAATCCCGGTACGCGGTTCGGTTGGCTGAAGCACGCTCAAGCCATCAGTGGTCGGCGTAATTTCAACCGGATCATTATCAGGACTGTTCGAGCGGCCAATCGTCTCTGGCGCGTGCCACAGGCGATGCCCGCCGTAGAAGATCCAATCCTGGTCGCCCGTGCGACCTAACTGTTCCGGCACTTCGTGGAATTCGTTGGCCGCGCCGACCAAGCCGAAGTGGATGATCCGGGGGCCAACGTCGCCCGTGACGATCAGATCGACAAGTCCGTTCGAGAGACGATAGCAGTTCGGCCAGCCGCCGTAAGCAATTTTTTCGAGCATGGGCAACCTCAGTCGCAGGTAGAGCGCCCTATTCTAGCGTGACCTCGACCTGATGGGTGCCACCGCCTTCGACAAATGGGATAACTGTGCCGCCTTGAGCCACGCCATCGACCACCAGCGAGACGCAGTTGCCTGATCCCTTGCGCGTGACCGTGATCTCGTAGCGCGCCCCGCGATATAGCCGCGTCGCCTTGAAGCCCGGCCAGCTTTGCGGGATGACAGGCGCGACTTCCAGCCCATCATATGCTGGACGAATACCGAGGATCGACTGCGTGATGGCGACGTAGTTCCATGCCGCCGTCCCGGTCAGCCACGAGTTCTTCGCCTCGCCGTGTGTCGGCGCGTCGCGTCCGGCGATCATCTGGGCATAGACATACGGCTCGCAGGCGTGCAGTTCGCTGATGTGCTCGCGCGCCGAGGGATTGATGCGCAGGTAGTAGTCGTAGGCCGCGTCGCCGTTGCCGACGACCGCCTCGGCCATCATGATCCAGGGATTGGTGTGGCAGAAAATGCCCGCGTTTTCCTTGTAGCCGGGCGGGTACGAGGAAATTTCGCCGAGATTGAGGTAGTAATGTGAATAAGCGGGCTGCTGCAAGATGATCCCGTGCGGGGTGGCGAGCCGCTCGCGCACCGAGTCGAGCGCCTGCCGCGCCAGCCCATCCTCAACGCCGATCCCGGCGATGACGCAGATGCCCTGCGGCTCGATGAAAATCTGGCCTTCGGCGCAGCTTGCCGAGCCGACTTTCGCGCCGAAGTGATCGTAGGCACGCAGGAACCACGCCCCATCCCAGCCCTGAGCGCGCACCGTCGCGTCCATGTGATCGGCAGCCTGATGATAGCGCGCGCTTTCGTCGCTTAAGCCGCGCGCCTGAGCAATTGCTTCCATCTCGTGCGCGGCGATCACGAACAGCCCGCCGATCAAGATCGACTCCGCGACCTTGCCATCCATGTTGGTCGTCGTCTGGAAGGACTGGCCGGGTTCATCGGAGAAGGTATTGAGGTTGAGACAGTCGTTCCAGTCGGCGCGCCCGATCAGCGGCAGACCGTGCGGCCCCAACCGATCCAGCGTGTATTGGATACTGCGCTGCAAATGCTCATACAGCGGCATCTCCGAGCCGGGTTGATTGTCGTAGGGAACCGGCACATCCAGGATCGACCAGTCGCCCGATTCTTTCAGATAAGCGGCGACGCCCAGCACCAACCAGAGCGGGTCGTCGTTGAAGTTGCCACCCACCGCGTCGTTGCCGCGTTTGGTCAGCGGTTGATACTGGTGATACGCGCCTCCGGTCGGGAGCTGCGTCGCGGCGATGTCGAGGATGCGCTCTTTCGCTCGCGCCGGAGCCATATGGACGAAGCCGAGCAAATCCTGATTCGAATCGCGGAAGCCCAGGCCGCGCCCAATGCCCGACTCGAAGCCCGACGCCGAGCGCGACATATTGAACGTGACCATGTTCTGATAGGCGTTCCAGATGTTGACCATCCGGTTGGTGTGTTCATCCGGTGTCTCGACCTGATACACATTCAGCAGGCGATCCCAATACTCGCGGAGGGCGTTGAGTGCCGTTGTGATGTTCTCGTTTTGCAGGTAACGCGCGATGATCGGCTTGACGGTGCGCTTGTTGATCGTCTGCGAATTGGGCGGATCGAACTTGGCATCACGCGGATTTTCTTGGTAGCCAAGCACGAAGTTGATTGTGCGCGTTTCCCCCGGCGCGAGCGTGATTTTGACGTGATGCGAGCCAATCGGTGCCCAGCCGTAAGCGTGCGAATTGGCTGACTCGCCGCGCTCGACGACCTGCGGCGCGCTCCAACTGCCGTAATTGCCCATGAAGTCTTTACGCTGCGTATCGTATCCAGCGAGCGGCTCGGAGCAGGCGAAATAGGCGAAGTGATCGCGGCGCTCACGATATTCGGTCTTGTGATAGATCACGCCGTCCTCGATCTCGACCTCGCCGATGCTGAAATTACGCTGATAGTTGGTCGCATCGTCGTTGGTGTCCCACAGGCAGAACTCGACCAGCGAAAAGATGGAGATTTCCACCGGAGTATCGCGGCGATTGGTGATGCCCGAATGCCAGATTTCCAGGTTCTCGCCAAGCGGTACGAGATAAAGCACGCCTGCTTCGATGCCCTTGTAGGTCGATTGGATGAAGGTATAGCCCAACCCATGACGACATTGATAACTGTCGAGCGGGCGACGTGTCGGCTCCCACGTTGGTGACCAGTATTCGCCGCTGGCGTTGTCGCGCAGATAGAGATAGCGTCCCCCTGTGTCGAGCGGCACGTTGTTGTAGCGGTAGCGCGTCAGGCGGCGCAGGCGCGCATCCTTGTAAAACGAGTAACCGCCCGCCGTATTGGAGATAATACCGAAATAGGCTTCGCTGCCGAGATAATTGAGCCAGGGCAGCGGCGTATCCGGCTGGGTAATCACATATTCGCGCTTTGCATCGTCAAAATGGCCGTAGCGCATAATCACTTCTCCATCAAGTTTATTTGATAAAAAGCAAATTGGGAGCGTTCCCAACTTTTCTCAAAACGATACCGTGCTTTGAATTGGTTGTCAACAGAGGTTCAATTGCAGAGGGAAAAAGAGAAAAGAGGGCGCAGCGTGCTGCGCCCATGTGCATCAAGTGAAGCCCTCACTCTAATTCTCTCTCCCTCAGGGCGAGAGGCTTAAAATCCTGCTGACCCGTTGTTCTCCCTTCTCCCTGAGGGAGAAGGGCTAGGGGATGAGGGCAAAAACACACCGGCTCAATCCTTAAGTTGATGTGAATGGGCGCAGTGTGCTGCGCCCCTACAAGGAACAACGTTCGTCTTTCAGCCATCAGCTTGAATCGACTTTGACAGTTCAAATGATTTTCCATAGCGGTTGCAATTTCTCTCAATGGCTTCTGAACAAATTCTGAACAAGTTTTTCGTATTATGCTTACGATAAAGACCAGAATGGGGTGGAAAGTCGCGCCATGAAAACAATCCTGATTGTCGATGACAAGGTGAGCGTGCAGCGGATGGTCGCCGATTATCTGGGCGAGAATGGCTTCCGCACGGTTGCCGCGAATAATGGACGTGAGGCGCTGTTTGTCGCCCGCCACGAGAAACCCGATCTGGTGCTGCTCGACATCATGATGCCGGAGATGGACGGCTTCGAGTTCATGCGCTACTTCCGCAAGGAGCGCAGCACGCCTGTGATTATGCTGACGGCCAAAGTGGACGAGACCGATAAGGTCGTCGGGCTGGAATTGGGTGCAGACGATTACGTAACCAAGCCGTTCGGCATGGCGGAACTGGTCGCGCGGATTCGCGCGGTGCTGCGGCGCGTCTACGAGGAAGCCCCTGCCCCGGATGTGCTGCGCGCGGGCGACGTGGTGCTCGACAAGAAAACCCACCGCGTCACCATTGGCACCCACGAGGTCGATCTCACGCCTTCGGAGTTCGATCTGCTGACGATTCTGATGACCTCGCCCGGTCAGGTCTTTTCGCGCTCTGATTTGCTCGAACGGCTGAAGGGCA
>DASZXN010000159.1:0-2176 GCA_035545875.1 Phototrophicaceae bacterium | reverse complement strand
CAGAACTGTACTTGGGGCAACATGTGCCGCCGCAAGCGCCGCGACCGCGCCGTAAGCTCCGCTGTCGCTAACGCTGAAAATAGCATTCGGCGTTTGCCCGCTGGCGATCAACCGGGCAAGCGCACTTTGGCTGGCATCCTGATCATCTCCGGTCGGCAGTTGCGCGACGAGCTTTGCGCCTGGAAGTGCTTCTTTGAGTGCCGCAGTGAAACCGCTGACCCGATCTGCCGAGTATGCGATGTTCGGGTCAGCGAGGATGACCACGCTGGCGTTGCTGAGAGATTGGGCGGCCAGCGTCGCTCCGATAAATTGGCCTGCTGCCTGACCAATCGCACGATTATTCGGATCGAGCATCACGCCGCCGTAATTCTGGTCGAGCGGATCGGTCAGTACAAGTGGAACATCAGCGCTTTGAACGGAGGCGAGGCTGTCCGCGAGCAAATCGGGCTTGAGTGGACACAGGATGATCGCTTTCGCGCCGTCCAACCGCGCCTGCTCGATCAGAATTTGTTCTTGATAGCCATCCCCTGCGCTGTCGTAAACACGATAGGCCAAGCCATCAGCCTGAGCGAAGCTTTTCATCTCGTCAGCACGTGCAGAATCGAACTGCGAGTCCAGATTGCAGGCGATGTAAGCGATCACGCCGTTCGCGCCGAGCCTGCTTTGCGCCTGACTGATCTCGGCGGCGCTCGGTACCGCGTCATCGATCTGCCCAGTTGTATGGGCGACGACGGTCGCCATTTTGGGTAGGCTGTTTTGGCGTGATAGGTCGATGATCAGCGCGATTAAGATCAGCGCGACGACTACCGCGAGAAGCACGCCGATGACAGCGGGACTGCGCCAGTAGCGCAGGCTGGATGGCTTCATCGATTTGGGTATTGGGGCGCGCAGCACGCGCACGCTGCGCAGGCGCGAGCGGCTGGTTCCACCTTCCAGCGCGAGCGCCATTTCTTTCACGTCGTAGAAGCGCTCGCGCGGTTCCTTGCGCAGCGCCTGTAAGACGACGTTCTCCAGCGCGGGCGGGATTTCCGGGCGGTACTGGCGCGGCGGCACGGGTTCATCGTACTCGATTTTGTGCAGCAGCGAAATGATGCTCAGGTTTTCGACCTCGAAGGGCAGACGCCCCGTGAGCATCTGGTACATCAGCACGCCGAGGCTGTAAATGTCTGAGCGGTGATCCGCGCCGGCACTGCGAATTTGCTCCGGCGAGACGTACATCGCCGTGCTGGTCAGCAGACCGGGCTTGGTCAAATCGACCGACGCAGCCGCCGCTTTGATCATCCCGAAATCAGACAGACAGGCGCTTCCGGCCTCGTCAAACAGGACATTTGCGGGCTTCAGGTCGCGGTGGCTGACGCCCTTATTGTGCGCGTACTTGAGACCCTCGATCAGTTGCAAGGTGATGTTGATGGCATCGTTGAGGGGGAGCGGCCCGTGTTGCAGCATTTCGCGCAACGAGCGCTGCATCAGGCGCATGGCAATATAGGCGTATTCGTCATCGACCAGCCCATAGTGGTAGATTGGGACGATGTGCGGATGCTCCAGTGTCGTCAACACGTGCGCTTCCTGTACGAAGCGCCGCTCGAAGATCGCCGACTCGCTGCCCAGCGATTCGGGCTGCAAGCCGATCACCTTGATGGCGACGTAGCGGTTGACGCTCGGCTGGTAGGCGCGATAAACCGTTGCGAACGAACTGTGCCCAATTTGCTCGCGCAGGACAAACTCGCCGACTTGCTGATTCTCTAAACCGTTCAACGGGAATGCGCACCTTTGATTCCGGGAAATATAACATCAAACAGCGAAAAGGAGGTAATTTCAGATGATATAACTTTTTTCAAAACGAAATTGTGTCGATTTGCAGCTAAACCACTTCATTCGGCATAAAATTCAGGAATATCGTCACGAGTGATGAGAGGACTCCATCATGCCCGAAAGCCTGCGTGTCACCCTCGATTTCCTGCGCGATTTGCGTGCCAACAATAACAGAACCTGGTTTGAGCAAAATCGTAAGCGCTACGAAGCGTCGAAGCGCGCCTACGAGGATTTCATTGCCGAGTTGATTATCGCTTTTGGTCAGTATGAGGATTTGGGCAGCGTCAGCGCGGATCAGTGTATTTACCGCATCTTCCGCGACGTGCGTTTCTCGCCGGACAAAACGCCCTATAAGACCAACGTC
>DASZXN010000158.1:0-3784 GCA_035545875.1 Phototrophicaceae bacterium | reverse complement strand
GTCTGGGATCGGGACACGATGCAGCCAATCACCGTCAGCGCCAACACGCAGGGCGCGGTGCTGCCGAGTCAGGTCGCCCTGAGCGACGATGGGCGTTATCTGGTGCTGGCGCGGGTCGGCATCCTGCGCGTCTGGGATTTGAGCGCTCTGGCTGGTGACGTTGCTGATCGCAATCCGATCCATCGCTATCGCATCGACGCGAATACGCGCAGCGTCCGCTTTGTCGCTCATGGGGTGGTCGAGACGACCGATTTTAATAATCACGCGAGTCAGTGGAATTTGGCGGACGGCTCGAAGGTCAGCGCGCCGCTGCCTCTTAATTAACCTCAGTTTCGGATAGGGTCTGTCCGTAGGGGCACGACATGTCGTGCCCCTACAAAAACCTTCCCTCAAAATTTGCTATCCGAAATTCAGGTTAATTAGAAAAGCATAAAGGAAGCACAACTTGGGATATTTGGGATTGTCTCTCGCTTTAAATATCCCACGTCTATCCCAACTTATCCCAAGCTGCTCCCCTATACGCTTCAAGCGGCATCCTGATCTCTTGTCGCTCCCCTACACGCTTCCTCAATCTTTCTGATCCGATCTGTGCAAAAAGTTGAGGGGCACGTCACCGGGTGGGGCAGAGGAAATTCGAGATCAATCCGAGATAAAACGATGCCTGTAGGGGCGCAGTATGAGGGTGTCTAAAAAATCATTTTAATGACAATTCTCGCTGAAATACGCGGCTGTAGGGGCGTAACATGTTACGCCCCTACATGGTACCAGCCATGACCATTTTCACGTCGTGAGCGGGTTTTTAAACACCTTCGTGCTGCGCCCTCATCATTTTACAAGGGGAATATCCCTTGACGGTAGGGGCACGACATGTCGTGCCCCTACAATACCTGCCATGAAGGGATAATCGCCTTTTACAAACAGAGGACTACTTCGTCTCAGGCCGAGTGTAATTCGCATTGACGGTCAAGGCGATCCCGCCGCGCACGGCGAACGCGCCTTCAACGTCGCACGAGATCGGGTCGAGCGCCGCCACCAAATCGTCAAGGATCAGGTTGGTGACGTGCTCGTGAAACACGCCCTCGTTGCGGTACGACCACAGATACAGCTTGAGCGACTTCGATTCGACGATCTTCTCGTTGGGGATATAGCGAATCGTGATTGTGGCGAAATCAGGCTGCCCGGTCATCGGGCACACGCAGGTGAATTCGGGGCAGACAAGCTGCACAGTATAGCGCCGACCGGGATGGCGGTTGGGAAAGGTTTCCAGCTCGCGCACGGGCTGGCGCACATCATGACCCAGCAGCGTCAAATCCGCGCCGAGGTCGTCGCCAAGCTGCTCGGTTGTGTGATTGGTATTGTCCATTGTCTTCCTCACTGGTATTCTGATCTCATTATGCCTGTGAACCAGGAGAATCGGTAGGATGAGTCTCGTCTATGTCGCCGGGCCGTTATTCAACAGCCATGAACGCTGGTATCTCGAACAAATCGCGGCAGTCCTGGAAGGCGCTGGTCACCAAACCTATCTGCCGCACCGCGACGCGGGCGTGCTCGACAAAAGCCGTCCCGACGAGCGCACGCGCGTCTTTCTCGCGGACTTGGACGCGCTCAACGCCTGTGATTTCTGTGTCGCGCTGCTTTCCGGCGTGGATCACGACTCCGGCACGAGCCTCGAACTTGGCTATCTGTTCGCGCAGGGAAAGCCGTGCTTCGGCATCACCGACGACGTGCGCACGTCCAGCCTCAATAACATGGTCTGGGGCGTCTGCGGTCACGGCAAACAGGTCGTCGCCCGCCTTGACGATCTGCTGCCGCTAATTCAACGTGTGATTCATGGATAGAACGGCGATAAATCTCCCTGAAACTGCCGCGCCGGATACGCTATATACTGATTTTGAGGCGTCATGTTGAAATTCAGTTTGGGTACATGCGAGGTCGTCTATGCACAGAAGCAGGACAGGGGTTCGCCTGCCAGCACGCGCCGAGTTGGAGCAGCTCGATCCACGTATACTCATCGTCGCTGCCGGGGCATCATTGCTCGCTGTCGCGGTCTCCATATTTTCTCCCGGCATACCCTTCGGCTTGATCTGTGTACAGTTCTTTTGTATTGTGACGCTGGCTTCACTCGTGATTGTCTCGCAAATCGACCGTAATGATTTTCTGAGCCGGTGGCGTGCCTGCCAGCAGCAGGCCGATCATCTGCAAGCGAGCCTTCATCAGACTGAAGATCGGCTGCGGATCGTTTCCGACCTGATGTACGACTACGCCTGTTCCTATCACTATGCCTCGGAAGACGACGATAACGCCGATCTGGAATGGGTCGTCGGCGCGTTCGAGCAAATCACCGGGCATAGCATCGAGAAAGCCCTGAGCGGCTTCAGCCTCAGTCTCCCCGTGATTCCTGCCGACGTGCCGATCTTCAGCAAGCGCCAGCAAAAACTGCATTCCGGTCAGGCCGATGTCTCTGAATTTCGCATCTACGATTCAGAGCATAAAATCCGTTGGCTGCGCAGCTACGGTCGCCCGGAATGGGATACGCAACATAAGCGTGTCGTCCGTATCTATATTGGCGTGCAGGACATCACCCAGCAGAAGGAAGCCGAAGAAGCCCTGCGCCGATCTGAAGTTCGCTTTTCAACCGCGTTCCGCAACAGCCCGGTGCCGATGGTCATTTCCACGACCGACCCGCAAAATCCGCGCTATGTGGAAGCGAACGCGGCCTATCTGCAACTGGTGGGCTATTCGTGGGAGGAGTTGACCGGGCAAAGTCTGGTGACCGCCGGCGTCGCCATCGACGACGATCAGCGCACAGAACGCTTAAACATGCTCGATCAGCAGGGGCATTACATGGGGCGCGATGCCCGCATCCGTAACCGCGCGGGCGAGACTCTGGACGTGATTATTACAGCCCAGCGCCTGCAATTCGACCCGGAGGAATATGATCTGGAGATTATCCTCGACGTAACCGAGCGGAAAAAGCTCGCCGATCAGGTGTTCAGGCTGGCCGTTGAAACTGAGCGCGTCAAGGTATTGAGCCTGTTCGCGCAGAATGCCTCGCACGAACTGCGGACGCCGCTCTCCGTGATTAGTTCCAGCACCTTCCTCATGACCCGCAGCGACGATGCCGAGCAGCGCCAGACCTATGCCGCGCGCATCAATCGGGAGATTGCCCGCCTGACGCATCTGCTCGATTTGATGTTGACGATGACGCGGCTCGACGCCGGAGTGCGCTTGAACTGCCAGCCGATCCGTCTAAACAACTTGATTCATCAGGTGGCAAAAGCGGATCATCACCCGGCAATTCGTCTGAACTTCAACTTTGATCCGGCGCTGCCCCCAATCAAACTTGACCTGGCCTGGCTCCGGCAGGCGCTGGATCATCTGCTGGATAACGCTTTCCGCTATACGCCCGACGGAGGAACGATCACGATCAGCACGGCGCAAACCGACGGGGAAATCCGTATTGAGATCGCGGATACGGGTATCGGCATCAGTCCGGCAGCCCAGGAGCATATTTTCGAGCGCTTCTGGCGCTTGGATGAGGCTCACAGCACTCCCGGCTTCGGCTTGGGGCTGTCGCTTGCTCAAAAAATCGTCGAGCTGCATGACGGCACGATCAGCGTGAGCAGTGAACTCAATCACGGCAGCACGTTCACGATCCATCTGCCAATCCAATAATGATTGTGAAAACTAAAACTATCGGGCCTTGTGCAATGCCCGCATTCTTTTTACTTTGCGTCTTTGCGCCTTTGCGTTGAGTCTTTAGTCTTTGTCTTTGCGCCGATAC
>DASZXN010000157.1:0-1643 GCA_035545875.1 Phototrophicaceae bacterium | reverse complement strand
GTCAAGATCGCGGAGTCAGCTTTTCGTGACGCGGACGTGATCCTGCTGCTGCTCGATGTCGCTGAGCGCCCCGAACGCGCCGACGAGTACATCGCCGAGACCGTCAAGCGGCTGCGCGGCGCGACGCCCGTCCTGCTGGCGCTCAACAAAGCTGATCTGCTCACTGATACTAATCGCGAGGCCAACATCGCGGCGCACGAAGCGCTCATCCCGCACGACCAGGCGATTCTGATCAGCGCGCTCACGGGTGAAGGCGTCGATACGCTGCTCAACTCGGTCATGGACAGGCTGCCGCTTGGCCCGCGTTACTATCCCGACGACGAACTCAGCGACGCCAATATGCGCTTCATCGCAGCCGAGGTGATCCGAGAGAAAATCATGCTGCTGACCGAGCAGGAGATTCCCTACTCGGTCGCCGTTGAGGTCGAGAGCTACAAAGAGCGCTCCGACGATATGACCTACATCAGCGCCGTGATCTACGTCGAGCGCGACTCGCAAAAAGGGATTGTGATCGGCAAGGGCGGCGAGATGGTCAAGAAGATCAGCACGCAGGCACGCGCCGACCTCGAAGCCATGCTCGAAACGAAGGTTTTTCTCGATTTGCGCGTGAAAGTCTTGAAGAACTGGCGCAGCGACGAAAAGCTGATGCAGCGCCTCGGCTATCGTTTCGGCAAGGATGAAGATTAGCGCTTGGGCTGACTAGCCAGCCACACTTCGATTTGTGCGCCGTGCGCGGCATAATGCTCATAGGTGTTGTTGGCGACCGCGCCGTCAATGGTATCTCCCAACGCGCGCACGAAACCGCCTTGTGAATCAAAAGCAGCGTCGTCTAAGTGCTGGATTGCTTTCACGAGGATTTCGTGTGAACGCCGCCACTGCGTCCGCACCGTCTCGAAAGTTGATGCGCGATAGGCATAAATCGCTCCATCGTTGAAGCTGTCGTTTTCGTTGTGCCTGATTTCCATGTGGATGTTCTGGCGCGCTTCGACCAGTTCTTCGAGCGTGCGCTGCTCGTGCGCGATCAGATGCGCGACAATATCCTTGACTGACCATACACCACATACGCCGGGTTCTTCGACATCATGCAGCAACGCCCGCGAGAGCAGTTCCTCAAAATGCTCGTAGCTATCCTTGATACGCTTCAACAGTTCCGCTTTATCAACCAATGGCTCGTTCATTGCTCATGCTTGCTGCTTGAGATAATCGCGTGTCGTCTGCACATCGGCGTGCATCTGCACCAGCAGACCGTCGAGGCTGTCGAACTTCATTTCGGGGCGCAGATATTTCTCGAAGCTGAAGGTCAACTGCTGACCGTAAATGTCGCGGCTGAAGTCGAGCAAATAGGCTTCGACGCGCACATCCTGCCCGTTGAACTGAGGCCGAATCCCGACGCTGGTCGCGGCCATGAAACGTTCGCTGCCGAGCGTCGCCCAGCCTGCGTAAATCCCATTGGCGGGGATCACCTGCTCGTCCCACGTCTGGATATTCGCGGTCGGGAAGCCGAGTTCGCGCCCGCGATGATCGCCATGCACGATCTCGCCTGTCAGCGTATACGAGCGACCGAGCCAGTCACGCGCCTTCTCGACCTCGCCTGCCAGCAGCGCCTCGCGGATCGCCGTGCTGCTGATTGCGCTGTCGGTTTC
>DASZXN010000156.1:0-7732 GCA_035545875.1 Phototrophicaceae bacterium | reverse complement strand
CCGAGCGCCGCCAGAATCCGAAAATCGAGCGGAATCGCGCGCAGCAGCGCCGACACTTCAATCCCATCCTGATAGTAGTCGATATTGTTGGCTGGCTCGGCGTTGCTCCAGTACAGACCGAGCTTGCGCACCTGAATGGCGACGAAATGCAGCGGATCGTGCTTGAGGTCGTCGATCAACGCCTGCGCGTAACCCTGATCGACGGTCAGGTGCGCGTTGTAGGGGTTGAGATACGTCCCGTCCGAGTCGCGGCTGTCGGCGCGGTAGATTTCGTCCACGCCGACGTTGGTCACGAGTTGAACGCTGCCCGCTTTGATATTCCAGAGTGTGACCGGCGCGATCATCAGCGCCAGCGCGATCAGCGAGATTGCGCCATGCGCGATCATCTGGCGGCGCTGCGGCTCGATCAGCCAGAGCCAGAGCAGCCACGCGATCAACAGCAGCGCCAGATTACTGCGCGTGATCGTCGTCAACCCCAGCACTACGCCGATCAGGGCGCTGCGCACCAACGAGCGCCGCTCGCGCTGCCACAGCGTCAGGAACAGGAACAGGCAGACGTAAAACAGCGCCAGCCCTTCGAGCAGAAACTCGGTGCTGTAGAAGATCGCCACCGGGTAGAAGGCGTAGAGCAGCCCCGTCAGGAATCCGCCCCAGCGCCGTTTGGTCAGCAGCCAACCGACGCCGATCATCAGGCCGCAGGCGAGCGAATCGGTCAGCACCAGCGCCAGTCGATCCACGATCAGATTCGTCCCGACCAGCTTGCGCACGCCGACCAGAAAATAGATGAATCCCGGTTGGTAGCGGAAGGGCGCATTGGGGAACGTCCCAGCCTCATATGCTTCGGCGCTCGTGACGTAGGTATGTTGATCAGAACCCGTCGGCAGCGGCAGAAATTGCGGATCGTTATGGGCGCGGTCGCTCAGGACGACCGTGCGCAGTCCAAAAGCCAGCAACAGGATCGCCAGCGCGATCAGGAAATCACGGTAACGCAGGGTTAATCGGGGAAATGGCATCGGGAAGTCGGTTCCATGAGCGTGAGCTTTTCAATCATCCTGCTCGTTTTTAGGGATAATCCAGGCCGAGTCTTGCCTATCATACCAGTTTGCCCGCCGACAGCCGATATTGACGGTAGCTCTTACGCCCCTGTAAAATGTGAAGCGCGGACGCGGATATAGGATTAAGGTTGACTACCAATCTGGCAATTACTGACCGAATCGTTCCTGTGAAACTGCGGCTGTCAGTTTTCTGGTGTGGTCTTGCCCTCATCGTCTGCCTCGGCGCGATCCCGCGTTTCCTGAGCTACGAGTTCTCGCTTCCCTACGTAGATGTTGCCGACGAAGTTCACCTGTATTGGACAGCACAGGCGCTGCGCGGACAGTACGATCCTGCTTACAATCGTGGCTATCCTCCGGCCTTCATCGTCATGAATGCCGCCACACAGATAGTTCTGGAGGCCAGAGGGCAAGGCGGGCTGGCCGCCACGGTTCAGGTGCTGCGCTTCCTCGGTGTTTGCGCGAATCTGGTCACGATTGTGTTGATCGGCTTATCCGCGCGGCTGCTGGCGGGTGATCTGGCAGGCTGGTTTGCGGCAGCGTTCTGGGCGGCTTCCAGCCTGATTGTCCAATACTCGGTGCTCGCCATCGGCGAGACGTTCCTGTACCCGCTGACCGCATTGTGTATTTATCTGACGATTGCAGCCATGCTCAAAACGACGCGCTGGTATGGGTGTCTGCTCGTCGTCGTCCCCATCTTCCTCTTCGAATACCGTTACTTTGTCTTTTTACTGCCGGGCATTCTGGTCGTCCTCTGGGAAGTCCGGCGGCGCTTCAACCTCCGCGTCTGGATTGCGTTAGGCATCACCGCGATCCTGATCGGAGCGGCGGCAATCGCGGCGTTGTATCTCCTGCTGCCGACCTATCGCGGATGGCTGGTTCAGATTCTCACCGTGAATCTCTGGAACTTCGCTGGGCTGCGCGACTATCTCGGCGCGGCTTTCGCGCCGTTCAACCTGCTGCTGCTGATCATCGTTTCCGTGCTGGGGATCATGGGTTGGCGGAAAGTCAGGCTCAGTGCCGAGACAATCTGGACGCTGCTCATTTGCCTTGCGACGGTATTTGTCATCTGCTGGGTATCGAGCGCGGTCAAGTGGCCGGGCGATCAGGGCGTGCGCGACAAGGAAATTATCCCGGCGCAGTTGATCCTCGTGATCATCTTCGCTGCCCTTTTCCGGCAGAGCCTGCGCATGTTTCCAGACCGCCGCCTGAGCGTTCCCTATGCGCTGGCAATCGGCATTGCCATGTTCGTGCCGCAAATTACCGAGACAGTCGGCTTCGTCAACTTTAGTCGGCTGCAAAATTCGCGCGTTCTGGTGCGCGAATGGGCGGACGAGGACTTGCCTCCCGGCACCGTGATTCTCGCCCCGGAGAACGCGCTGACTTTCAATGCCGATTGGGGCGGCATCCCGTATCGCCATTGGTTCAGTTGGTGGATTACGAAGGATTTCACTCAGTTTTCCCCGCAAGAGTGGCGTAAGGCAGGCATGACGTATATGCTCCTGCCCTTAGGCGTGCGCAACCAAATGCTGCAATCGGATGAAGGGAAGCAGTACCTCAGTCAGATGCTGCTGCTGCGCGAATTTCTGCCGTCGAGTACGGTTCAGGGGCCAACTTCAGCGATGTATCGTCTGTGGCGTATGGACGTTCCAGCGCGGACAGACTTCGCCGATGGCATCAGTCTGCTCGGCTATGATGTGCTGGAAAATCAGCCGCATCCCGGTGGCGACCTGCAACTGCGCTTTTACTGGCAGGCCGCCAGCACGCCCCACGACAATTATTCCCTGTTTGTTCATCTGGTGCCTGCTACCGGAGCGACGCCGATTGCTCAGTTCGACGGCTCGCCCGCCGTGCCCGAACGCCTGACTCTGACCTGGACGGATCCGACGGAAACACTCATCAGTCCGGCGGTCACCCTGAACATCCCGCCAGAGATTGCCCCCGGCGATTATCGCGTGCTAATTGGCTTGTACGATTTCCAGACGCTCGTTCGGCTTCCCGTTGCCGCTTCAGCCAGCAGCCAGGACAGCATCGAACTCATGCGGATTCACGTAAGCTAGATCGATTCGGAAGCGCGTAGGGGAGCGCAGGTTTTCCGCGATCAGGCGCTTCAGGTTTTTACGGTGGCGCGCATCTGCTCGACCAGTTCTGCGCGATACGAGGAGAGTTCTTCGCGGATGCGCGGCAGCGTGTTGATCGTATCCTTGACTTCCAGCACCAGCGCCGGATGCCCCGCCTGCAAGCGCGCCGCCAGTGTCTCGACTTCTTCCTTGCGATAGCCGGAATCGAGCAAATTCGCGGCGAAACGTCCGGTCACACGCCCGACCAGACCGCCGACCAGCACGCCCGCGCCGACGGCGATAATCGCGCCGATGCCGGGCAGCGCCAGCGCGCCGAACTGCACCATCCCCAGCGCTGCGATGGCTGCGCCGAGCGTGCCGCCGGTGATCCCCCCTTCGTCCGGGCCAAGTTCGTCGTTGAGGACGACGACCTCGCCGTTGCGGGCTTTGGCGACGATTGCCGCGTGCTGAATGTCCAGCTCTTTGATCTCCACCAGATGATCGAGCGCTCTGGTGAGCATTTTACGCGACGGGAATATCGCCAGAATCAAATCGTCCGCCATCGCCTCTCCTCCAACACCAAGCAATCTCTAATTTTGCACGATTTCGGCTTGAAAAGGCTTGAGGTCTTCCTGAAGTTTGCTCGTCATCGCGCTGTCGCCTTCCAATTCGACGACCATTGCCACTTTTCCGGCGCTCAAATGCTTCGCCAGCGCTTCAAGCTGCTCGTTGCCGATGCCCATGTCGATCAGCCCAGCGCTGATGCCACCTGTCGCGCCGCCAATCAGCCCGCCGATCAGCGCGCCCGTGCCGACCGCCAGGATCGGCCCCACGCCCGGCAGCAGAAACGCGCCCAATCCGGCGATACCGAGCGCGCCCATCAGCGCGCCGAGTGTGCCGCCCGCGATACTGCCTTCATCCGGGCTGATGTCGTCATCATAAACAGTCGTTTCGCCGTCTTCGGCTTTGGCAATGATCGCCGAATGCTTGATCTTGGTATAGCCCAGACTCTTGATCCGATCCACCGCGTCCAGCATGGTTCCGCGTGACGGAAACACCAACATGACCACTTCCGACATGAATCGACTCCTTGGTCGGATTAGCTCAACCCCATTATAGCACGCTCTCGCCTGCGCCAACGCCTCTTCTGTACGCGGCGCAGATTCCAATCATGCGATGAGCGTTCGTACAAGCTGCTCAATTGGCCTTGACAGCCGTTTCAAAAGCGATTAACTTCTCTGTTTAAACGTTTAAATGGAATATTTTACCCCGCGCGCTTCCCCGGTGGGGCTTCACGGAAAGGAACTCGTCATGCCAAAGCGTTTGTGGGAACTGTCCGAACTGAACTTCCGCCCCGACGAACTCTTGCATTACGAAACACTGTTCACCAACGGCAACGGCTACATGAGCACGCGCGGCGCGTTCGAGGAAGGCTACGACGGCGATACACCCGTCACGCTCGTGCATGGCATCTACGATCACGCGCCGGGGATGCTCGTCCCTGAGCTGGTCAACGTCCCCAACTGGCTGCCGATTCACATCACCGTCGATGGCACGCCTTTCAAGCTGATCACCAAGTCAAGCGATTTCATGAAGCCACCTGAAGGCTTGCTGATCGGCTACGAGCGCACACTCGACCTCTATCGTGGCGTGCTCAAGCGTGAAATCCTCTTTCGCGCGGCCTCCGGCGCGATTGTCCGCATCGTCTTTGAGCGCTTCGCCAGCCTCGCAGACGAGCATCTCGCCGTCCAGCGCGTGACGATCACGGGCGTTGAAGGCAGCCCGACCATCCAAATTGGAAGTGGGATTGACGCCGATGTGACCAACGCGGGCGCACAGCACTGGTTGGATAAGCGCACGATCATCTCCGAAGGCAACGAGATCGGCGTGGAAGTGACAGCGCAGCAGTCTGGCTACGTCCTCGGTATGGCCTCGCAATTCGTGGCAGCGCAGGCCGTCAAATCGAACGGACTGACGACTGCTGCGGACGCCTTCAGGCTCGATCCCGAAGCAAGCGTCACCTTCGACAAGTTCACCTCGATCTACACCAGCCGCGACGGTGAAAACCCCATGCGCGCGGCGCAGCAGAAGGTCAGCGAGGCCGTTGACATCGGCTGGGATGCCATTCTGCAAGCGCACGAGAGCGAATGGGCGAAATACTGGGCGGACAGCGACATCCGCATCGAAGGCGACGACGACTGCCAGCTCGCGCTGCGCTTCACCACTTATCACATCCTGATCGCCGCCCCGCGCCACGACGAGCACGTCAGCGTCGGCGCGAAAACCCTCTCCGGCCTCGGCTACAAAGGCCACGTCTTCTGGGATACCGAACTGTTCCTGCTGCCGCCGCTCACGCTCACGCAGCCGGAAATCGCGCACAATCGGCTCATGTACCGCTATCACAATCTGCAAGGGGCGCGCAACAAGGCCAAAGCCAACGGCTACGAAGGCGCGATGTTCCCCTGGGAAAGCACCGACACGGGCGAGGAAACCACGCCGCAGTGGTCAGACCCGCAGCCGGACGGCACGAAAATCCGCATCTGGACGGGCGACAGCGAGCAGCACATCTCGACCGACATCGCCTATGCCGTGATGCAGTTCTGGCGCTGGACGGGCGACGACGCCTTCATCAAGCAGTATGGCGCGGAAATTGTCCTCGACACGGCGGTCTTTTGGGGCAGTCGTGTTGAATCGAAGAACGGACGCTACGAAATCTCGCAGCAGATTGGCCCCGATGAGTACCACGAGAACATCGACAACAGCGTTTTCGTCAACCGGATGGTCGTCTGGCATTTGCAGACCGCCGTGCAGATGCTCGTTTGGCTGCGCGATGAAGCCCCCGCCGATGCTGCCCGCCTGACGCAAGCGCTCGACCTCACCCGCGCGCGCCTCGATCACTGGCACGACATCATCGCCAACATGTACATTCCCTTCGACACCGAGAAGCAGATTCACGTCCAGTTCCCCGGCTTCTTCGACATGGAATACATCCCCGTGCCGGATTATCAGCCGCGCGTGACCAGCGTGCAGGCGATCCTCGGTCACAAGCGCACCATTCAGACGCAGGTCATCAAGCAGGCCGACGTGGTGATGATGATGGCGCTGCTCGGCGATCAACTGGACGCACCCGACGGCTCCGACATTCAGCAGATCAGGCTCAACAACTGGAATACCTACTATCCGCGCTGCGATCACGGCTCGTCGCTCAGTCCGGCGATGCACGCCTGGGTCGCCGGGCGGCTCGGCCTGATCGATCAGGCGTATGATCTGTTCCATCACGCCGTCCACATCGATTTGGACGACAACAAGGGCAACGTCCGCGACGGCATTCACGCGGCAGCCTGCGGCGGCGTCTGGCAGGCGGTGGTCTTTGGGCTGTGCGGCCTGCGTCTCGGCGACGAGGAGCCAACCGTCGATCCGCACCTGCCCGATCACTGGCGCTCGGTCAGCTTCAGCGTCTATCACCGGGGCAAGCGGGTATCGCTGACCGTCAAAAATCCGCTGCCGCACTTCGCTTCCTGATGCTTCAGGATGGCGTTTTTCCGCTGCGTACTGCGGATGTCGATCAAGCCGTCGAGGTCTGGGAGCGTTCGGTTCGCGCCACCCACGATTTCGTCAGCGCAGCCGATCTTGAGCTTTTCCGCCCGCTCGTCCGTGCCGAACTGCCGACGCTGCCCGTGTTCGTCGCCCATGACGACGTGGGCAAGGTCGCGGGCTTTATCGGCGTGAGTGACGGCAAGGTCGAGATGCTCTTCATCGACCCAGTATGGCGCGGTCAAGGGATCGGGCGGCGGCTGATGGAGTACGCGATCAACACGCTGAACGCGACCACCGTCGATGTCAACGAGCAGAACGAGCAGGCGTTAGGGTTCTATCTGCGTCTGGGCTTCGCGGTGGTTGGACGCTCGGCAGTCGATGGTCTTGGGAAACCCTATCCGCTGCTGCATATGCGCTTACGGGCGAAAGCGCAGAAGGTCTAAATGCCGACCATCAAGGATGTCGCGCGCGAGGCGGGCGTCTCGATTGCGACCGTCTCCTACGTGCTCAACGGCAAAACCGTCGCCATCAGCGACGAGACGCGCGCGCGGGTCTGGTTCGCCGCCCGCAAAATCGGCTATCGACCGAACGTCAGCGCGCGCGGTTTGCGCTCGAACCAGAGCCGCTTGATCGGCTATGCCTGGCACAAAATGCCCGAACAGCAGATCAACACGCTGATGGATCAGTTCGTCAACGCGCTGGCAAGCTCGGCGGAGGCCGTCGGCTATCACATTCTGACCTTTTCCGCGCCGCTGACCGAGCCAATCCCCGTCTACGACGAACTGATTCGCACCGGGCGCGTCGATGGCTTCGTGATCAGCAGCACCGTTCCTGATGATCCGCGCGTGCAGTTCCTGATCGAGCGAAAATTCCCCTTCGTCAGTTTCGGTCGCGCCAACGCAGGCTGGGATTTTCTTTGGGTCGATACTGACGGCGGCGCGGGAATACGCTCGGCGGTCGAGTATCTGATCGGCTTAGGTCACCGCCGCATCGCCATGATCGGCTGGCCGGACGACTCGCTCACCGGGAACTATCGCGTCGCGGGCTATCTCGATGGCCTGCGCGCCGCCGGGATCGAGCCAA
>DASZXN010000155.1:0-6119 GCA_035545875.1 Phototrophicaceae bacterium | reverse complement strand
ACGCTGCTGACGTTATCAGGAAACCACAGGTAGCTCCAGAACGGTGGCAGATAGCGCGTCGGAACCGAGCCATGCAGGGCTTTTGCGCCGGGCATTAACCAGACCGAACCGCCGTCATAGAGATATTGCAGCACGCGCCCGGTCAGGCGTTCAGAGATCGCCAGCTTCGAGGGCGGGAGCTTGCCTTCGCTGAAAATGCCAATGCCGAGGAAATCATCGCTGAAATTTGCGCCGTGAATCACGGGGCGCAGCCCGCGCAGCCGTGTACTGATCTCGGCGGCATGGTCGATCAGGCGCGGATAGGGGTATGACCAGAGGTGCCAGCGGTTGCGCGCTCCACCGAATTGGACACTCAATTCCCAGGCATGGGCCGCATCACCCGCAGGCAGCGGGATTGCGAGGCATCCCAGCTTCGTCAGCACGCCTGCGGGCGCATCCGGTGTGGCGATCTGTCCACTCAGCGTCATCTCCGCCGAGCGCAGTTCCCACTTCAGCGAGCCAGCGAGAATCGCCGCGTGCCCGAAGTTCGAAACGTCTATATCGACCGCCAGCCTATCGCCGTTCCAGAATGTCGGCGAGGGAGCGCGCATTAAGAGAGTAACGGCGCTGTTGAATTCTGCGAAAACCTCCGGCTCGACCAGCCCTTTGCTGTCCCAGAACACGTCGAGAAGGCCAGTCGTCGCGTGCCCCTGACCGGGAAAGTCACGGATGTCGAGCAATTGGAATCCGGCGAGATCACGTGTGCGCCGCGCTCGCTCGATATTTTCCTTGTAGGTGCGGACGATGTGCGTTCCTGATGCCTGAATGAACTCGTCAATCCGCCCGATCATGCCCTTCGCTTGAAGGGTCTCGGTCGCGTAATCGAGCCATGAGGGATAAATCACGCCTTTGTATTTGGCCGCTTCCTGTGGGCGCACATACATCGTGAACTGCCCGTGTTCGTGTCCGATTACGGGGGCATCGGCCAGCACAGTGATCGCGCTGAAATCCTGTGTCGTATCGGCGGAGGCTGCATCGTAAATTTTCTTGGGCGGATGCCAGTTGCACGACTGAATATAGTAATCGACATCCCGACTCGGCGCGGGAAGCTGGCCGAAACCTGTGTTGTCCGTGTAAATGCGCGTCGGATCAAGCTGCTTGCCATGCTCGACCAGTTCGGTCAGGCGTGGATGCCCGTCCGCGCCTCCGAGCAGCTCGTTGCCGCCAGAGAGCATGACCCACGAAGGATGAAAGTGCAGCGCCGCGACGATCCGCTCCAGTTCGCCGCTGAGGAAGCGATGGACATCTGGGGGCGGCTCGCTTTCCGCGTGATCGTAGAAGCGCGTCCAGTGGGGAAGTTCAGTTTGCACCAGCATCCCGGCTTCGTCGGCAGCCTGCCAGAACGGTTCAGGCGCTGTCCACGAATGCAGACGTACATGATTGAAGCCGTAGCTTTTGGCGATGGCGAACTGGCGGCGATAATGCTCAATGTCCCACGAGGGATAGCCCGTCTGCGGGAAGATGCAGCAGTCCACATAGCCGCGCAGAAAGATCGGCTGGCCGTTGAGCAGGATATTCCTGCCTTCGACCGAGATTTCGCGCAATCCGACGCGCTGCTGCACGCGACCGAGGATCACGTCCGCCTGTCGCAGCGTGAATTCAGCCGTGTAGAGGAACGGATCGTCGTCCCACCAGAGCCGCGCCCCGCTGCCGAGTTCGACCGAAATCGCCTGCTCGCCTGTCACCATTCCATGATGACTAAAACTTGCACCTGTCTGCGGATCGGTCACTTTGACTTCGAGGGACAAATCATCTGCGCTGTCATTCGTGTGACAAATCACGTCAAGGCGACGTTCGGCGACGTTCGGACGGCAGATGATCTGCTCGAACCGCAATCGGGGCAGCGCTTCAAGCTCGACGCCGCCTGTGATCCCGCCCCAGCGGGTCGCCGTATGTTCAGAGTTGATGTGGCTTTCCTTGAGCGGATAGATCATCCGGTTGTCGATGCGGATCGTGAGCCGATGCCTACTTCCAGCCTGCGCGAACGGCGTCAGTTCGTAGATGTGAGGGGTTGAGAGCGACTCCTGAGTGCCTGCCGCTGCGCCATCTAGCCAGACTTCGCTGCGCCAGCGCACCCCCTTGAGCTGAAGCTGGATCGATTTATCTTTCCAATCCGGCGGAATTTCGACGATGCGGCTGTACCAGGCAGCGCCTTCGTAATTGTGATACTTGCTCCAACCGCCCAGCGGGTGTGTACTCGGTGGCTCGCCGTAGCCCTGTTCTTCCCACGAACCCCGCGTATGAACGCTGGACTCAAACGAGCGGGTTTGCCAGCCGTCCTCTATCCCAATGTCATTGGGATCAAGCGCAAATGTCCAGCCATCATTGAGCGAGAGGGTCACGCGAACAGCGGATTTGGATGCGGACAAAACCATCGTCGTAATTCCCAAATAGAGTTCATTCCGGTGTCGATACCGGCATTAGTTCGAAAAAATCGTGTACTCAACAGAACCGGGGAGATGGAGCACTCCCTACGATCAACTAATTTGTATTTTCAATGTATCAGGAGAAATGGAGCGCGGGCAATAGCTGAAATGACGGCGTGATGGACGATCTTACGGTACAGATCGGCGTCAACCGGGCGGCGATTCGCGGTACTGGCTGGGCGAAACGCCCAGCACGCGTTTGAAAATGCGTGAAAAATAATACGGGTCTTGGTAGCCCAGGTCATCGGCGATTTCGTGAACGGTTTTCCCTGTCGAAGCGAGCAGCGCCGCCGCGTGCAGCATTTTCAGGTGGATGAAGTAGTCGATAGGCGAATAGCCGGTTTGCTGCTTGAACAGGAACGAAAACTGCGACGGCGAAAGCTCAGCGTGATCAGCCATTTCCTGTAGGGTCAACTGCTGATGGACATTCTGCTGTAGGAATATCAGGGTTGGTTCAATACTGCGGAAGTGGCTAGTACGCTGACTCGCCGAAAAAGCGCTGTTATTGAAAAACAGGCATCCGAGCAGATGATGGAGAATCTGGGCGCAGTAGATCAGCCGTTGCAGAACGAAGCCATCGACAAATGAGCCGTAGCAGTCATCGAAAAGCCGCTCAATGGTCGCTGCGCATTCTGGATCGACCGCCAGCTTGTATTCCGCTGCGGGAAGCTGATCGATGAAGAACTGCGCCTCGGTTCCAACGAAATGCACCCAATGAATCGACCAGGGCGACGACTCGGACGCGCCGTAGACGTGGCGCTGGCCGAGTGGGATCAGCAGCGCTTCATGGGGAAGGAGGCTCTGCCGCCTGCCGTCGATTTCATACCATCCCTCTCCGTCGGCGCAGTAGATCAGGATGTTTTCTTCAGCACCCGTCTGGCGCTCGCGGTAGTGATATTGCGCATGGGGATACATTCCGATGTCGGTCGGCGCAAGTGTCCGTAAGATCGGATAGGCCGACCAGCGCGCCAGAATCGAGCGGGGCAAAACCCACTGTTTTTGACCTCGAAATCCCTCGTGTAACCGAATCGGAGCCATCGCAGGTTTTTCCGTGCAATCGGAAGATAATCTATCCTATCACTATTTTTTCCATTGATTTCAGGAGGCTTTCCTTGTTAGAGTGCAGGAAAATTTTGAGGCCGTATCATGACAGAAGCCATCGATCAGGTCAGCATTGCCGAACAAATCGTTACCATTCCCACCTATCGGGTCGGCAAACCCGACAAGAACCCGATGTTCCTGGAACATCGGGTTTATCAGGGCAGCAGCGGCGTCGTCTATCCGCATCCCGTGATCGATCATGTTTACGACGAAAAAGAGGACAAGCAGTATCACGCGATTTTTTTAGAGAACCGATACCTCAAAATTATGCTGCTGCCGGAACTGGGCGGACGTGTGCAAATGGCGCTCGACAAAACCAACGGCTATCACTTTGTCTACTACAATCAGGTCATCAAACCTGCGTTGGTCGGCTTAACTGGCCCCTGGATTTCCGGCGGCATCGAATTCAACTGGCCGCAGCATCATCGACCGAGCACCTTCGAGCCGGTCGATTACCAGCTCGTCAGCAGCGACGACGGCAGCAAGACAGTCTGGCTCAGCGAGATCGAGCGCATGTTTCGCACGAAAGGGATGGCAGGCTTCACCCTCTACCCGGATCGCGCCTATCTCGAAATCCGCGTTCAGCTTTACAACCGCACGAGTCAGCCGCAGTCGTTTCTGTGGTGGGCGAACCCGGCAGTCCACGCCAACGAGGATTATCAATCCATCTTCCCGCCGGATGTCCATGCCGTCATGGATCACGGCAAGCGCGCTGTCTCGGCCTTCCCGATTGCCACTGGCACGTACTATAAAGTCGATTACGCGCCGGGAACGGATATTTCGCGTTACAGGAACATCCCCGTGCCGACCTCGTATATGGCCTATCACTCGGATTTTGATTTTCTTGGCTGCTACGATCACGGTCAGCAGGCCGGGATGATTCACGTCGCCGATCATCACGTTGTTCCGGGCAAAAAACAGTGGACGTGGGGCAACGGTGATTTTGGCCGTGCCTGGGATTGCCAGCTCACCGACGAGGATGGCCCCTATATTGAGCTGATGTGCGGCGCATTCACCGATAATCAGCCGGATTTTTCGTGGCTTCAGCCCGGCGAAGAGAAGCGCTTCACACAGATTTTCATGCCTTTCAAATCGATTGGCGGCGCGAAAAACGCCTCGAAAAACGCCGTGATCAACCTCGAAATCGACGCGCAGCGCCAGGCGCAGATCGGCGTCTACGTCACCCGCCCGCGCCGCGTAACGGTTCAGTTGATCGATCATTCCGTAGGAGCATCGCGCGCCGTGCCCTTACACGAAGAGATAATCAATCTCGATCCAACCACAGCCTATAGGCACAGCGTTCCGCTGCCTGCCAGGATCACTCCGCAGTCGCTGACGTTGCGCGTTCTCGACGGCGATCAGGAATTGATCGCCTATACGCCGCTGCCTGAGCAATCAGAGCCTGTTCCGCAGCCCGCGAGCGCTGCCAAACCGCCCAGTGAGATTGCCTCAAACGAGGAACTGTTTCTCAATGGCCTGCATCTGGAACAGTATCGTCATGCCACCTATCAACCTGAGCCATATTACCTTGAGGCGCTGCGCCGCGATCCGTTCGACAGCCGCTGCAATCATGCGCTGGGGTTGCTGCTGCTCCGGCGCGGAAAATTTGCCGAAGCGGAGACTTACTTCCGCAAAGCCATCGAGAGCCTGACACGGCGCAACCCCAATCCTTATGACGGCGAGCCATTCTATCACCTCGGCATAGCGCTCAAGCTGCAAGGCCGTTATGACGAAGCGTTTGAGGCGTTTTATAAAGCGGTCTGGAATGCAGCCTGGCAGGACAGCGGCTATTTTGAACTGGCGCGGCTGGCCTGTCGGCGCGGTCAGTTCGAGGAAGCGCTTGATCTGGTCGAGCGCGCGCTGGCACGCAATCAATGGCATCATCAGGCACATCATTTGAAAATCGCGCTGCTGCGTGACCTCGCTCAACCCATCGACGCGGCGCTGAGTGAAGCGCTGGCGCTCGACGGGTTCAATTTCGGCGCACTCTTCGAGCGGCAGTTGCTCACGGACGAAGCGCCGCCTTCGATGAGCCTGACGACCCGGATCGAGATCGCGCTCGACTACGCCCACGCCGGGCTGTTTGGCGAAGCTCGCAGTTTGTTGCAAACCGCGTCGGCTGATCCGATGGCGGGCTACTATCTCGGCTGGATTGCTCAGCAGGCGGGCGACGTGGATGCGGCGCGGGCAGCATTTCAGGCGGCGGCACAACGGCCCCCGGATTACTGCTTCCCGAACCAGATCGAATGTGTGCCTGCCTTGCAGACTGCGATGCAGACAAACCCGCAGGATGCGCGCGCGCCATACTATCTCGGCAATTTCTGGTACGCTCATCGCCGCTACGAGGAAGCGATTTCCTGCTGGGAACAGGCACAGCGCCTCGATCCAACGTTTCCGACAGTGGCACGCAATCTTGGGCTGGCTTATGTGAATAAGCGCAGCGATTTGCAGCGGGCATGGGCGGCATATCAACGCGCCTTTGCCTTGAATCCCAGCGATGCGCGCGTTCTATTTGAGTTGGATCAGTTGAGCAAACGGCGCAGCGAATCGCCA
>DASZXN010000154.1:0-8754 GCA_035545875.1 Phototrophicaceae bacterium | reverse complement strand
ACGCTGCTGATCGGGATTGCGCTGTTCGTGATCGGACAGAGCTTCGGCTTTTTAAATCCAGAACTTCAGGTGTTGTCGATTTCCATTAATATAAGCGCGGTCGCGGCGCTGGTTATCAGCTTCGCTATTCTGGGGCAGGAGATTATTCACCCGCTGGCGGAGCGCAATTCGGAAGTCGATGCCATTCGCAAGGTCAACATCGCCATCACCAGTCAGGCCGGGATCGACGTTCTGCTCAATCAGATTGGCACGCTGGCCGCGACTCTGCTGGGCGCAGACGGAGTCGGTATCTTCCTGAACGATCACGATCAATTGGAATTGGCCTACGCCTATGAACTGCCGCAAAACGCGCCCGGCGCTCGTTCGGCGGCGCGCGATGGGCTGGCGGGAACGGCGACGCTGACACACAGCTCAATCCATCTGGATGACTATGCCCGCGAGTGGCGTGGCTCGGACGACGTGCCCTTTGCCCGTGAGACCTTCGGCTCGGTGATCTGCACACCGCTCATTCACGGCGGCGAGGCGATTGGCGCGCTGCTGGTGGTCGCGGCGCAGCGACACGGGCGGCTGTTCTGGTCGGAAGACGTGTACATGCTCGAACTGCTCGGCGCGCAGGCAGCGGTGGCGATTGTTCATAATCGCCTGTTCAAAGAGCAGGCCGAACTGAATCAGCAGGTCGAAATCGCGCGCGGCCAACTGGAAGCGGTGCTCGACAGCACCGAAAACCCAGTGCTGGCGGTGGATCGCCAGTTCAAGCTGATCTTTGCGAATCCGGCAGCGAAAGCGTTATTCTCGATTAAAGACGACAGCATTGTCCAGCCTGTCCAGCGGCTTTTACCGCCTGAAACGCTGCCGACTGATTATCTGGATGTGCTGCGCCACCTGAGGCATCATCAGGCTTACACCTATGAGGTCGCCTACAACGAGAAGGTCTATCTGTGTTCGCTCACCAGTATGGGCGACCTGCGTATTCGTGGTTGGGTGGCGGTGCTGAACGACGTGACCCAGTTGAAGGAGCTTGACCGCATCAAGAGCGAAATGGTGCGCATGACCAGCCACGACCTGAAAAACCCGCTGCAAGCGGCGATGGCGAATCTTGAACTGCTTCAGGATGATCTGATGGACGTGGTCGATGATGAAGTCTGGGAATCGGTCAAGGTGATCGACAAGCAGCTTCAGCGTATGGAGCGGATCATTCGCGGCATTCTCGATCTGGAACGGGTGAAATCGGGGGCGCGGGCACTGGAAATGTGCCATCCGTCGCGGATTGTGCAGGACGTATTGTACGAACTGCGCGAGCGCGCCGCCGATGGCAAGATCACGCTGCACACCGATGTTGCGTCTGGCTTGCCCGAATTTGGCTGCGATGTCGAGCAGTTCGAGCGGGCGATCATCAATCTGGTCGAAAACGCGATCAAGTTCACGCCGCCGGACGGATCGGTGCTGGTGCGGGTTTATCAGGGCGGCGGTAGTTTATTATTTGAGGTCGAAGATACGGGCGTGGGCATCGCCAAAGACCTGCAAGGCCGCGTGTTCGACCGCTTCTACCGGGCTAATCAGAAGGGCATGGAACACGTGACTGGCTCTGGCCTCGGCTTAAGTCTGGTCAAAGCGGTGGTCGAAAATCATCACGGCAAGGTCTGGCTGCAAAGCGAGCCGGGCGCGGGCACCACGTTCTTTGTCTCTATCCCTATTGTTCAGGTGAAACAGGAATCGTATGGGTAAATTGGTATCGGGACTTCTGGCTGCCGCGCTCATGGCGCAGGCAGCGCTGCCTGCGCTTGCCCAAAGCGCGACGCCTACACCGCCGCCGGTCTCCGCAGAAACCAACGCCAACGCCAACACGCAGGATGTAATGCCTCTCGTGACGGCGACACTTCCGCGCATCAACGCGACCATCACGACCGGACAGCCGTCGAGAGGCGGTACGCCGATCATTTCGGGGTCGCCGATTCGCTCAAATACGCCCACTGCGGCGAATGTGTCGGTCGTTTCCCTCACACCGATAGCGTCAGGTACGCCGAATGCCGTCTCCATCCCACCGACAGGCGAAGCGCTGCCCTTCAAAACGCTCTCTCAGGCCGATTTGTCGGTTCTAACCGGGAACGTACAGCGCCCCAATGGAATCTTCTGGTTTCAGAACAAGCTCTATACCTCCTGTACGGGTGATGGTACTGTCTACGTGATCAACGACAAGACTGGCGACACGCAGGCTTATATCTATGGTATTCACAACGCTCAGTCGCTTTACGTCGAGAACGATGCGAACAACAATCTGGCGATGTGGATTCCTGATTACGCCACGAACACCTTCAACAAGGTGACGCGCGCGGGCGTCGTGCCCATTGTCAAAAACCTGAAAGGCCCCTGGGGTGTAGCTTACGTCGATGATCAGCAGTTCCTGATCACGAATCTGCTCAGTAACACGATCAATCTGATCAGCCGAGCGGGAGCCAATCAGGTTGTTCTGACGGGGCTGGATGCGCCGATGGGCATCGTCCATGACGATCAAACACTCTACGTCGCTAACTACGGCACGACGCGCCGCTCGATTGAGTGGTATTCATACAGTGATGTCGTTCAGGGTAACGAATCTGCTATCGACCCTACACAGCACTTGCTCGTGAGCGGCTTGCAAAATACCACTGATCTCCAGCTTGGCGCGGATGGCAAGCTCTATTTCGCTTACTCCATCGGTAATCGTGGCCTCGTTGGTCGCGTCGATCCAAAGGTTTGCGCGGCGCAGGGCGGCTGCACGGCGGATGAGATCGAAGTCGTGCTTTATAGCGATCTCAACGCGCCCCTCGCCGGGCTGACGATCACGCCGGACATGCGCCTGTTCGTGCATACCATGTTCACGCCGGAGATTTATTGGGCGCAGATTATTGGCTGATTTCCCAATACACTCCATAGGCTGTAGGGGCGTTCCATGAAGGTGTTTAAGAAGTCGTCCATTCAGTCATGCTGCCCTCATCGCCCGTCCCCTTCTCCCTCAGGGAGAAGGGGTGCAAGTCTAGCACCCTGAGGGAGAGGGATTTAAGGTGAGAGCTTTTTCAACACCCCCGTGTAACGTCCTGCCCTAAACATCAAATTGTGTTATCGTGCTCTTTGAAAACTAAAAGGCGCTCGATTTCTCGAACGCCTTTTTAACTTTTACCATTTAACTTGTAACTACAGAATCTTGCTCAGGAACAGCTTGAGGCGCTCATTGTCCGGGTTCTCGAACAGCGCTTCCGGCGTCGTTTCGGCCAGCTTTTCGCCCTTGTCCATGAAGATCACCCGGTCGGCGGCAGCGCGCGCGAAGCCCATCTCATGCGTCACGACGACCATCGTCATGCCTTCTTTGGCGAGATCGAGCATTACGTCCAGTACCTCTTTGATCATTTCGGGGTCAAGAGCAGAAGTCGGCTCGTCAAAAAGCATGATTTTGGGGTTCATCGCCAGCGCGCGGGCAATGGCGACCCGCTGCTGCTGCCCCCCTGACAGTTTTGTCGGGAAAACGTCGGCTTTTTCCGGGATGCCAACTTTGACGAGCAGTTTGCGTGCTGTTTGCTCGGATTCGTCTTTGTCACGCTTGCGAACGATCTTCTGCGCGAGCATGACGTTGCCGAGCACGGTCATATTCGGGAACAGGTTGAATTGCTGAAAGACCATCCCAACCTCTTCGCGGACACGGTTGATATTGGTGGCTTTCGCGTTGATCTGAATGCCGTCAACCCAGACTTCGCCCGTATCGACCGTTTCGAGGCGGTTGATGCAGCGCAGCAGCGTGCTTTTTCCCGATCCGCTTGGCCCAATGATCACGACGACTTCGCCGGGCGTAACCTCCATGCTGACGTGGTTGAGTGCATAGACGCGACCGAAGTGCTTGCTGACATCGCGCACGCTGATGATTGGTGCAGGCATCTGGCTCATAATTTAGCCTTCACGACGGTCGCCTTGTAGACGTGCTTCGAGGTAGTACACACCCAACGACATGATGATCGTCAGGTTGGCGTAGATAAACGACAGGCAGAGCAGACCTTCGGGATAGCGGAAGCGGTTGCTCGAATACTGGCGAGTCAGGTAGGAGATTTCTGGTACGGCGACGGTTGAGGCCAGTGATGTATCTTTGAGCAGCAGCACAAAGTTATTCGCCATCGCGGGCAGTACCGTGCGGATCGCTTGCGGCAGAATGATGTAGCGCATCGCCTGAATATAATTCATGCCCAGCGAGCGCGCCGCTTCCATTTGCCCTCGGCTGATGCTCTCGATGCCCGCGCGAAACACTTCGGACATGAATGCGCCGTAAGCGAGGGCGAAGGCGAACAGAATGCGCGTTGTATCAGGAATGTTGCGAATGCTGATGGTCGTCGTGGCAATCAGGTTCGGATCAACCCCGGCGAGGCGCTGGAGCAAATCATCCAGCAGCGGAACTTTTGCCACGAAGTCAACGAATGCCGGAGTCAATACGAATGAGAATATCAGGATAATCACCAGCAGCGGTAGGCCGCGAAACAATTCGACGTAAAAGGTGGCGGTGTTGTAAACCAGCACATTTTTGGAAATGCGCGCCAGCGCGACGAACAGGCCGATGATAGTCGCTAGGATGAAGGAGTATATGGTCATCAACACCGTAACGGTGATGCCCGGCCAGATGTAGTTCCACGCGTCAATCAGGACAGGGTCAGTGACAATCGCATAGATCACGACGATGTCAAGCAGGATAAAGCCGATAAACCAGCTTCGCCGTTCGATGAGGTTGCGGGTGAACCCGCGCACGTCTACAAACTGGCGCGGCGACCTAAAATCGGGTGCGGCGGTGCTTGATTGAGCCATAGATGTCCTGTCCGTGAATGAGAAGCGTCAATGGAAAGAGTGGGCATGTTTGTGCGCAAACATGCGCAAACGTGCCCACCCTTGAGTTCAATCAATTTAAGATGCAGGTGTCGCTTCGGGCGTAGCGGCGGCGGTCGCTTCCTCTGTGGCGACGGCTGGCACGGAGGCATTGGTGTCGAACCACTTGTGATAGATCGCGTCCCAGGTGCCGTCTGCTTCCATCGAGGCCATCGCCGCGTCAATCGGGGCGACCAGATCGCTGCCCTTCGGGAAGGCAAAGGCCAAACCTTCGGTACCGTTGAGAGATTCCTTCAGCGTCTTCATGCCGCCCTGCGCCGTGATGTAGCCCTCGGCGGCGGGACGGTCAACATCGACAGCGTCCGCGTCCCCGTCAAGGAGCGCTTGAATCGCTGCGCCGAACGTGTCGTAGGACTTGACGTTATCCTGCCCGAAAATCGTGTGAGCGGTAATTTCATCGGTCGTGCCGATTTGGGTAGCAACGATGTAACCGGGGATTTGCTTGAGTTCAGCGGCAGTGCTGAACCGCGTCTCGTCGGCGCGCACCAACAGCGTTTCATCGTACGACTGGTACAGGCTGGAGAAATCGACCGACTGCGCGCGATCTGCGGTGTAGGTGATACCGTCAGCGGCGACATCAACCTGTCCCTGACCAACCGCGATCAACATGCCATCCCACGCCATCTGCACGAAGTTCGGCGTACAGTTGAGGCGCTTGCACATTTCCCGGAAGGTGTCGTAGTCCCAACCGACGGCTTCGCCGTTCGTATCGATGTAGTTGTAAGGCGGATAGGCGTTTTCGACGGCGATGCTGATTTCCTTGCCACCCAGGTCAGGCAGAACGATTGGGGTGGCTGCGGGGGTCGTCTCCGGTGTGGCGTCCTGAGCCATAACGTGGAACAAAGGCAGAACGAGCAGGAACAGCAGCATAAATTTGAGGTGCTTTGCCATTGACAATTCTCCATATCCTCGGCCAGATTAAGGATGCTTCACACCGGGAGATTGTATTTCAATTTCGCTATTCGGCAAGAAAGTGCTGCCCGAATTTGTCACTGAATGCTTGTAGAGATTCTACGAACGGCGCAGCAGATAAGCATTGGTGCTTGTGAAATCGACTGCGCGATAGCCACAGGCGAACGCAGTCGTCAGCGCTTCGCGGAGCGCCAGCCGCCAGCGCAGCAGATCACCCGGCTGAATATGACTTGGAATTTGGGCGAGATAGGCAGGCTGTGTCTCGTTCAGCGAGATCATGACTGGCTCACCACGATCCGCCAGCAGGAAGGGAAGATTGGGCGACACATCAATTGGCTCGCGCGGTTCGCGCAGATTCCAGATCGCTTCGACGCGATCCGAGGGCACGTCCGCGTGGTTGATCTCGTCTTTCATGATGCCGTAGAAGTTGACGTGATATTCAGGGGCGAGCGTCGCGCCGAGGCGATGCAGGTTGAAGTTAGCGTTGCCGCGCTGCAAGGGATCGAACGTCCAGCGCATTTCCTCGAAGCCGTTGGCGAGCGCCCACTGCCGCTGGCTCTGCTTGAGTTCATAGCCGACGCTGCGCCCCTGATAGGCGCGGTCAACGCCCGTCATGTGCGACCAGAGGATCAGTCGGTCGTTTGAGCGAGCAGGAAAAGCCAGCGCGATTCCGACGAGGCGCTGACCGTCGTATGCGCCCATGACCAGCCCGCCGCCGTGTTGAATCGCGTGCAGCAGGCTGGTCGGAACCGCATCGCGGGGATCAAGCCCCCACACGGCGATCTCCAGGTTGAGCGCTTCGTCGAACTCGGCGACAGTGTTGAGCGCGCGGTACTCCATTATTGACCGAGCGGCTCGACCATCAGCAGGCCGATCAGCGCGAACAGCAATCCGAGATGGTGCGTGATCGTCCAGAGCAGATCGAGCGTCTGTGAGTGGCTGTAGACGTTGATCAGCGAGATCACGAAGCTGATCGCTACCAGTATCACACCGATCACAATCGGCAGTCCGCGCCGTTTGGCGAGCGTTGCTGAGAGATTTTCCAGAAACCGCGCGAGGCTGGGGGCTTGATCGATGCGTCTGAACATTAGGTTTGATACTCCTTGAAGCGTTCGTATAAGGATTGCGGGAGCTGCACCTTGAGGACGATGCCAGCTTCGGTGTGCGTCTGCTCCTCGACTGACCCCATCTCGTGCAGCAGCGACACCAGATCGCCGCGCTCGTAGGGCAGGCACAGCGTCGTTTGATAGAGCGAACTGGCGAGCGCTTTCTCAATCGCATCCAGCAGCGCATCCACGCCGATCTTTTTCGTTGCCGAGACTTCGACCTGCGCGACGTACTGCTGCGGATCGGGTAGTTCGGGTTTCGGCTGGTCGCCCCACAGATCGACCTTGTTCCAGACCAGCACACGCGGCACCGGCGGCACGTCGATCTCCGCCAGCGTGTCCTCGACCGTTTCGATGTGCTGAAGCACATTCGGATGATTGATGTCGGCCACTTCGAGGATCACGTCAGCCTGATTGATTTCTTCCAGTGTGGCACGGAAGGCCGCGATCAGCGTCGTCGGCAGCTTTTGAATGAAACCGACCGTATCGCTGATCAGTGCTTTACGTCCTGATGGCAGATCGAGCTGGCGCGTCGTCGGATCGAGCGTGGCGAACAACTGGTTGGCGATGTACACGTCTGCGCCCGTCAGGGCGCGCAGCAGCGTCGATTTGCCCGCGTTAGTGTAGCCGACCAGCGCGATCAAGGGCACGCCCGTGCGCTCGCGTTGGGCGCGATAGCGGCTGCGATGCGCCCTGACACCCTCAATTTCCTCTTTCAGTTTGCTGATGCGGCGGCGAATATCGCGGCGATCCACTTCCAACTGCGTTTCACCGGGGCCGCGTGTGCCGATCCCGCCGCCGAGACGCGCCAGATGCGACCATGCACGCGTCAGGCGCGGCAGCCGATATTCGTACTGCGCCAGTTCGACTTGCAGCGAACCTTCTTTGGTGCGGGCGTGCTGCGCGAAAATGTCGAGGATCAGCGCTGACCGATCCAGCACTTTGGTTTCCTCGCCCAGCTTCGTTTCCAGCCCGCGTTGATGGCGCGGCGAGAGTTCATCGTCGAAGATCACGACCTGCGCGTCGTTGGCAAGCAGCATCTCCTTGATTTCTTCGACCTTGCCAGAGCCGATAAACGTGGCGGGGTCGATGTGAGCGACGTTCTGCGTCGTCTCGCCCACGACTTCCATGCCAGCGGTGTCCGCCAGCAGCGCCAGTTCATCCAGCGAATCATCGACACTCAGGAGCGGACGTGTGCCTCGGACTCCCATGCCGACCAGAAAAGCGCGTTCGCGCTCGTGAATGACGGATTGTGGTTCACTACTCATTTGGTTTTATACCATTGTTTTAAGCGATGAAGCGCTTCGCCCAGCCGCGCGTCAGCCGTGCCGACGCTCATGCGGACAAAATTCTTGCCTGCCGCGCCGTAGATTTCTCCTGGCGCGAGCGAGACGTGCGCGTTCATCAATGCGTTTTCGGCGTAGCTCGCGCCGTCACCGTTCTCGACCTTTGCCCAGACGTAGAGCGAGCCTTTCGGCTTGCGTGCGCTTAACCCGATCTGGGGCAGCGTTTCGAGGATTTGGTCACGGCGGCGCTGGTAAATCGCGTTGCGCTGATCGATCCATTCTCGTGAGACCTGCTCAATGGCGACCACCCCCGCATCGTGAATCGGGCGGAAGTGGCCGCTGTCCATGTTGGTTTTCAGGCGGCTCAACGTGCTGATGCCTTCAGTCGATCCGACCGCTGCGCCGAGCCGCCAGCCTGCCATGTTGTAGGTCTTGGAGAATGAGATGAACTCGACCGTGCAGTTGATCGCATCCTTCGCTTGCAGCGCGCTTCCAGCAACGTAGCCGTCGTAGGTCACATCGACGTAGGGATTGTCCGACGCCAGCAGCAGATT
>DASZXN010000153.1:0-8260 GCA_035545875.1 Phototrophicaceae bacterium | reverse complement strand
AGCGACCAACATATCCGTGATTTTATGAAACTGGCACTTACGGATACTTTGCGAAGTGCAGCAGCAGCAGGAACAGGATGGCCTTATATTTCACCGCGTCAGAATACTGGAACTAAACCTCCCAAAAATGCGTTCGTCTTGTTTACGAAAACTGTCAGAAAAATGTGCAGCGATTTATACACGGTCACAGCAAATCCAAAGCTATCGACTATTCGGAACGTTCTTGGCGATTCCCGGCAAAAGCAGGATTTGCAGGATGAGCAGATTACACTAGCATTGACTTCTCCACCCTATTTGAATAATTACGATTATGCGGATCGAACTCGCCTAGAAACATATTTCTGGGGGATCACACAAAGCTGGAAAGATATTACGGAACAGTTCCGAGATAAGCTCATTGTTGCCGCAACAACCCAAGTGATTCGCAGTCACTACGATTTGGAAACTGTCATTAACCCAGAAATACAGCAGCTTGCGCCGGATGTTTATCAACGGTTACAAAAAATCACGCGGCAGTTGTCTGTCCTGCGGTTGAGTAAAGGTGGCAAAAAAGATTACGATCTCATGACCGCACTTTACTTCAATGATATTTTGCGTGTCCTTCAGGAAACCTATCGAGTGATTAAAAAATCTGGATATTTCTGTCTGGTTCTTGGCGATTCGGCTCCTTACGGAGTCCATATTCCTACGGAAGAGTTCATTGGCGCGCTCGGATTGGGCATCGGATTTCGCAGCTTTGACTACCGTGAGTTCCGCAAACGAGGTGAAAAGTGGAAAGCAAATCCACAAAGACACAACGTCAAACTTCGAGAAGGCGTCATCATCCTTAAAAAATGATATAGGAATATCGATGAATCCACAGCAGAATCCCGAGGAGGACTCGATAAGCAAATCGAGCAAAGCAGGGCAGATTATCGGAAATGCCTTTGAAAGCGTCGTTATCAATTTCATTACCCACTATATTGAAGCAAATTATGAGGCTTATGAGCTTCTCCAACCAGAAGAAGGCGGAAAACTGGTCAAACTGGAAATGCTCGGTGGGACGCTACGCCAGCTTGATACAGTAATTGTCTCAAAAAATTCATTCGACCCCATTGCGCTGCTTGAAACCAAATGGCTCAAAGATGCGCGCCATCATAATGATAAAGGCGCATGGATTCTTCAACTGAGGGAAGTACGCAAGCGTTATCCCACAGTTCGTGGCGCGGTTGCAATATTAGCGGGCTATTGGACTGAAGGTGTCGGCGTGGTTTTTATGTCAGAGGCCGGAGTTCGCATGGTTCTCGTCGCTTCTGATGAAGAAATCTATGGAACTCTTCAACAACCACTAAATGAGTTTTTAGGCGACGAGAGTTTTATCCTTGATGTACGAAAGATGCGTCAACGCTATGAAAGACCTGGTGATTTCGCCAGATTTTTAATCCATTTACAAGACGAGAAGCGTTTACAGTATATCGCTACAAGCTGGCTTGATTTTGAGCGGGAACGCAATGAACAAAGCATTATTACGGGAAAAGATTTAATCAGGAAAGCTATCGACGAAATCCTTGCGCCACTTCCATCGAATCCACGTATCAAAGATTTAGAAATTGCACTTCAAATTGACACCGGAAACACGATTTATCAAAAATTCGATGATGTCGAGAGTGCGCTTGAATTCATCCAAAGCTATTTTAATAATCCTGAAGCTATATTGAGGCGTATTTCGCCACAGCCTGGAACCCATCTATCTACAGGCAATGAGGAAAGCTGATGTCCGACACTATCCTGATTGTAGACGACGAGCAGCACATCATCGATCTGGCGAAGCTCTATCTGGAGCAGGAAGGCTACAAGGTCAGCAGCGCCACTGATGGCAAGACCGCCCTGCAAAAAATTCTGCACGAGAAACCGAATCTGGTCGTGCTTGATCTGATGCTGCCCGAACTCGACGGCTGGGAAGTCTGCCGCCGCGTGCGCGCCGAGTCAGACGTGCCGATCATCATGCTGACGGCGCGCAGCGACGACATCGACCGGATCGTCGGGCTGGAACTGGGCGCGGACGACTATCTGACCAAGCCGTTCAACCCGCGCGAACTAGTCGCGCGCGTGCGGGCAATTCTGCGCCGTACCGGGCGACCTACACCTGCCGCCAGCGACAGCACCATCACCATCGACAATCTGCTGATCCATCCCGAACGGCGCATCGTCATGGTCGAAGGTAAAGAAATCGACCTGCGCATGAAGGAATTCGACCTGCTGATGACGCTGGCAACCAACCCCGGCATGGTTTTCACGCGCGAAAAGCTGCTCGATATTGTCTGGGGTTACGATTTCGCCGGAGAAACGCGCACCGTTGACGTTCACATCGCGCACCTGCGCCACAAGCTCAAAGGGATGCACGCGGCGATTGATACCGTCTGGGGCGTGGGTTATCGACTGGACGCCTGATGCTTCACGGTCTGCGCGCGCGGCTGTTCATCTCCTATCTCTTTCTGCTGGCGATCACGCTGACGGTGATCGGCGGCGCGCTGGTCTTTATCCTCAATACGCGCGCCGCCCCGCCTGACCCGACTTATGAGCAGTTGGCGACACTGGCCGTCAATATCAATCTGCGTCAGGTGCTCGATAATGCGGGCTTCAATCGCCCCTTCCCGACGCAGAGCAACCTCGACAGTCTGACGACCGCGCTCACGAAGATTTCGTCGGATCGCGGCGTGCGGATTTTGCTGGTCAACATTGACGACGACAGCGTACTTTACGACAGCGCGGGGGTATTTTCGCAGAACGACACGCTCAAGGATCAGACCGAGAATTACGTCATCCCGCCGACGATCACGCGCAACCTGCTGGTCAGTATTAGCGCCGTGCGTGGCTCGTTTACCGACCCCAAGAGCAACAGCGCATGGCTGTTCGTCGGCATCGAGAGTTTACGCCAGCGCCAGAATACCTATGCTCTGCTCTTTGCTGACCCGCAGCCGACCGAAACGCTTCAGGATGCGCTGACCGAGTTCGGCACACAGTTGTTCCCGCTGCTGGTGCAGGCGGCAGTCGTCGGCCTCGTGATCGCTATATTGCTGGCGATCCTGATCACGCGCAGCATCGCGCGACCACTGCAAACCGTCGCCAAAGCCGCTTCCGAAGTCGCCAATGGACGCAATAACCAGTCGATCCCGATCAGCGGGCCGGAGGAAGTGCAGGCCGTCGCCAAAGCCTTCAACAGCATGAGCGAAAAAGTCCGCGCCGAGCAGCGCTCGCAGCAGGATTTTCTCGCCAACGTCTCGCACGATCTCAAGACACCGCTGACCTCGATTCAGGGCTACTCGCAGGCGATCATCGACGGCATCGGCAGCCCGACGCAGGCGGCAACTATCATCCATCAGGAATCCGAGCGGCTCAACCGGATGGTGCTGGAACTGACCGATTTGGCGCGCTTGCAGGCCGGGCGGCTTTCGATGAAGACCAGCCCGGTAGACATCGGCCTGTTGACGAACGCCGTCGCGCAGCGGCTTTCGATTGTCGCGCGCGAAAAAGGCATCGAACTCGAAGTCAACGCGCCCTCGATGCCGGAGATTGCCGGAGATGGGGATCGGCTGGTGCAGGTGGTGGACAACCTGATCAGCAACGCGGTTAAATATACACCCACCGGCGGCAAGGTGACGGTCACCACGCAGGTGCGGCGCAACGGGGTCGAACTGACGGTCGAGGACACGGGACAGGGCATCCCGGCGAGCGAGCTTCCGCGCATCTTCGAGCGTTTCTATCAGGTCGATAAAGCGCGCGGGCCACAGCGCGGGACGGGCTTGGGTCTGGCGATTGTGCAGGAAATCGTGCAGGCGCACGGCGGGACGATCAGTGTCGCCAGCCCCGGCGAAAATCGCGGCTCAACCTTCACGGTCTGGCTGCCCTCGCCGACCCTCAGCACGATTGTGCGGCGGCGCTAAATCAGCGAGACAAATAGCAAATCGTCACGGAGGGGCACGGCGCACCGTGCCCCTCCGAAAACAAATCAGGAACCTGTCGTGTTTGAGGGATTACTGGCGGTCTGCGCCTGAAGCGTCTGAAGGGCAGTTCGCGCCGGGGTGAAATTGGGGTTGAAGGCAATCGCGCCCTGAAAATTGCTGATCGCGCGGTCGTTCTGGCCGAGTCCCTCACGGGCGAGGCCGCCATAGTAGAAAGTTTCCTCGACGTACTGCCCACCGCCATCGTTGAGGTTGGCCTGCGCCAGATCGATCATGTCCTGATAGCGCCCGACGTGATAGTACGCCTCGAAGGGGCCAAACTGATACCACATCATGCGCCAGGGCAGGCCAATCTTGCGCGCCTGATCGAAGGCCGCCGCTGCGCGATCATAATCGCCGAGCGCGACGTAATTCGTGCCGATGTTGAACCACGCGAACGCATCACCCTGATTGGCCTGCGCATCTTTGGTGGCGTTGACGAGGGCGTTGTAATCGTTCTGCTGCGCGTCGGCATCGCTGCCGAGCAGACTCATCAATTCATTTTCGCGACTGCGGTCATAAAGGACGAGATAGAGGCGGTTGAAATCTTCCCACGTGCTGTCCAGATCGCTGTAATTGACCCGCTTGTTCGGCCCCTCGAAGCTGTCCTGCGAGGTGAACTGCTGCGCGCCGTCGTCGTAGCCGGAAAGCAGGAGATAGTGCCCCATCCAGCCTTCGTTAAGACCGGGCGGATCGTAGCCCTCCTCGATGATCACGATGAACTTATCGGCGATCAACTGCTTGAGCCGATCCAGCGTGCCGCCGACGCGATAGGCAATTCTGACCGAGCCGTTCAACTGTTGGTTGACGTAATCGACAATCTGCCAGGGGCTGACGTTCTTGTCCTCGGAGTTCGGCTTGAGCCACTGTGCCGCCTTGTACTGATCGTTGCTGTAGCCGAAGTAGGTTAACCCCATCGTCAGCGTGGCCGGGCCGCAGTTATTCCAGCCCTGATAAACGTGGGTGATACCAGTCAACTGAAATGAACTCGGAAGCGAAGCGCTGTTGTCCTGAGCGAGCACCGCGCCGCCAGTGAGCGCCAGCACCAGCAAACATACGACTGCCAAGACCTTTCCCATACAACCTCATCCTTAAATTTGTTCGCGTCTGACGATTATATAGCAAACACCGTAATCGTCCTCCCTCTGATTATCCGTCGTTTCGATTTCGATTTCCCTGCGCGAAATGTTATACTCGGTAATAGAACGTGTTTATCAGGAATCGCGGCTGCAATGGTTGCGGATCAACTGCTCGGCAGGCAAATCGACGCCTTTACCGTTGAGGAACGGATCGGTCAGGGCGGGATGGCCTCGGTCTATCGGGCTTTCCAGGCCTCGATCAACCGATCGGTAGCGCTCAAAGTCATCACGATCAGTCTGAACCAGAGTGAGCAGGATGAGTTTCGCGCGCGCTTTGCTCAGGAAGCGCAGATGATCGCCGCCCTCGAACACATCCACATTCTGCCGATCTACGATTACGGCATTGTCGATAACGAACTGGCCTACATCGCCATGCGCCTGCTGCGCGGCGGCACGCTGGCCGATTTGCTGGCCGAGCAGCCGCTCGAACTGGAATACGCCGCCGACGTGTTCACGCAAATCGCGCGCGGCCTGAATTACGCCCACAGCAAGGGCGTCATCCACCGCGACCTCAAGCCGAGCAACATCCTGTTCGACGAATCGGGCAATGCCTATCTTGCCGATTTCGGGCTGGCGAAGATGGTGGAAGGCTCGCTGCACCTGACCAAATCCGACCGGATCGTCGGCACGCCTACGTACATGGCTCCTGAGCAGCTACGCGGCGATCCGATTGATCAGCGCGCCGATATTTACAGCCTCGGCGGGATTCTCTATCACATGCTGGTCGGGCGTCCGCCGTTCGAAGCCTCCGGCTCCAACGTGATCTCGATGCTGTACCAGCAGCTTGAAAAAGCGCCGCCGCCGCCGCGCCAGTTGAACCCGGCGATTCCGCCTGCCGTCGAGCAGATCATCCTGCGCGCGCTGCAAAAAGCGCCGGGGGATCGCTACCCCAGCGCCGAAGCGATGGCGAACGCGCTCAATCAGGCGCTTGGCCGGCGACCCAGCACATCCAACCTGTCGCTGCCCCGCCTGCCGCACCGTCCAGCCTCAGTCACAAACGCCGTACCGAAACAAGGGCTGCTGCGCAGCCGCGCCTTCGTGATCAGCGCGATTGCCTTGCAAATTCTGGCGCTGATCCTCGGCGTGGTGGTCGTGCTGCCGCAGGTAATCAACCCGCCGCCGACTGCCGCGACGATCCACGCGGGTGAAGTCGGCGTTGCCGCCGACTCGGTGCCCACAGCGGACGAAATCCAGCGCGCACAGGCTCGTCTGGGCGAAAACGGCTTCATCGCGCACATCACCTGCAACCAGACCAGCCAGTATCACGCGGCGCAAACCCGCGAGATCGCTCAGATGAGCGCGCAGTATGGCCTCAAGGAACGTATCTACGACAGCAACAGCGAGAAATACACCGAAATCTCGCAAATCGAGCGGGCGCGTGCCGACGGCGCGACCGGGCTGATCGTCTGCCCGCTCGACATGACCTCGCTGGCGGACACACTGACTTCGGTGCAGCAGGCCAAGCTGCCACTGGTACTGCTGACATCCGGCGGCGACAGCTATGGCGGCGTGCTGATCTCCGGGGACGATTACCTGATCGGGCAGAGCGCCGGACGCGCCGCCGGAGAAATCATCAACGACGAGTTGGGCGGTCATGCCGAGGTGATCATTCTCGACTATCCCGATCTGGATTATCTGGTCAGGCGTGCTGACGGGTTGGAAGCCGGACTGCTCGAAGTCGCACCCGAAGCGCACATCATTGGGCGTTATCTGGGCGCGACGGCAGACAACGGTCAGCAATCGGTCAGCCGCTTGATCGCGCAGGGTGTAAAGTTCAACGTCATCCTGAGCATCAACGACGCGGGATCGTATGGCGCTATCGCCGCGCTGGTCAACGCGGGGTATGATCCAAGTTCGGTCATTGTCTCCAGCGTTGATGCCGAGTCGGTGGCGCGCCAATACATTCGTCAAGGCTATTTCATGCGCGCGTCGGTCGTGACGGATCGGCAGTTGTCTTCGCAGACAGCGGTCAACGCGATGGTGAAACTGCTCGCGGGTTCAACGCTCCCCCAAACCTACCTCGTGCCTCCCGGATCGGTGATCACGCGAGCAAATCTCGAAGTCACTGAGGCTGCACCCAGTTGACGCGGCGTCAAAAGCATTAATTTTGTTGCGGAATACGCGGATGTCATTCATAGTCACGGTAGAGTGGCACATCACGGAAGGGGGGCGGCGGCGGAGTGCTTCCACGCTGGGTCGGCAGGCGGGTTGATGACTTTGTTATTGAAGATCGAATTGGGCGCGGCGGGATGGCAACCGTCTTTCGCGCCCATCAGATTTCGGTCAATCGTTACGTTGCCTTGAAAGTCATCGATCTCAGCCTGAATCAGGAGGAGCGTGAGGAATTTCGCACGCGCTTCGAGCAGGAAGCCGCCGTTGTCGCGCTGCTGGAACACATCCACATTTTGCCCGTTTACGCTTACGGCGTCGTCGAAAACGAATTTACCTATCTGGCGATGCGGCTGCTGCGCGGCGGGTCGCTGGCGGATTTGCTGCGCAAAGGGCCACTGCCGCAGGCGCGCGCCGTCGAGATTTTCAGCCAGGTCGGGCGCGGCCTCGAATACGCGCATCGTAAAGGCGTGATTCACCGCGATCTCAAGCCAAGCAACATCCTGCTTGACGACGCGGGCAACGCCTACCTGAGCGATTTCGGGCTGGCGAAAATGCTCGGCAGCACGCTCAACCTGACCAAATCGGGCAATCTGGTCGGCACGCCCGCCTACGTCTCGCCGGAGCAGGTGCGCGGCGAGCCTGCCGACGCCCGCTCCGACATCTACAGCATGGGCATCCTGCTCTATCACATGTTCGTCGGACGGCCACCGTTCGAGCTTTCCGAAACGGGGATCGCGGCGCTGCTCTATAAACACGTCGAGGAACCGCCGCCGCCGCCGCGCCTGTTCAACCCGGAAGTCACGCCGCAGGTCGAGGCGGTGATCCTGCGGGCGCTCGATAAAGACCCGACTCTACGCTACCAGAGCGCCGAAGCAATGGTCAACGAACTGAACGCCGCGCTCGGACGCAAAACGCGCGACCGCAGCTTCATCACCCTGCGCACGCCGGAACGCCTGCGCAAAATGCGCCGAAACCGCGCCGTGCTGCTGCGGCGCGTGATCTTCGCAGTCATTTTGATGATACTGCTGG
>DASZXN010000152.1:0-7326 GCA_035545875.1 Phototrophicaceae bacterium | reverse complement strand
CGCCACAGCGTCTACGGCCTTAACCATCTCTCGTGGACATCGAGCGTGCGCGTCGATCCCGAAGCGGACGGCAGCGGCGGCGAAGAAATGTTCCCGGCGCTGCTCGCCGATCAGAACTTCATCCAGTCGAATCACATGTCGATGTTCGATCCGGGGCTGGTCACGTGGGAGAAAGCCTTCCTGAACGAATACCTGCACTACTTCTATCACCGCGACGAAGCGCTGGCCTCACTGCTCGGCAAGGCTGAAACGCGCGGCGAGCAGACGCTCCGCCTGACCAACGAATTGCTGGAACGCCTGAAGCATGTGAGCAATGGCGAAGAGGGGTTGAAAGAGTATCGTGAACTGATGGGGCAGCGCGAGGCGACCTACATGGCGCACGCCCGGCACGGGGCGGAGCGACCCAAGCGCACGCCCGTTGGTGACGACGAGGAAGGCTACTCAGCCGTTGCGCTTGGTTGTATTCAGGCGATTGAGACAGGCGAGACGATCTATACCGGGCTGAACGTGCCCAATCGCGGGACGATCCCACAGATGCGCGACGACGACGTGGTGGAAGTGACCTGCCGCGTCGATGCCGACAACATCACGCCGCTGCCGCTCGACGCCAGCCTGATCCACGACGATCAGCTTCAGTTGATGCAGTCGGTCAAGCTGTATGAGCGGCTGGCGGCGCAGTCGATTTTGCAGCGCTCGCGTGAACTGGCAATCGAGGCGCTGACCGTGCATCCGTTGATCGGCTCGTACCCGCTGGCACGCACGCTCGTGGACGAATTTCTCGAAGCGCACCGCGATCTGGTGGGCGAGTGGCATTAATCTACATCGCATTGTAGGGACGGGATTTATCCCGTCCGTTGTTTTGCTTTTCCCCTTTCTCCTCTCGCCGACGCGAACTTGTTCGCGCGGAGAGGGGGCGGGGCGAAGGGTATCTCGTAGGGGCGCACCCGTGTGTGGGCACATTTGCATCAAGATAAGGTTGTGATCTTAGCCCTCATCCCCGACTCTTCTCCCTCAGGGAGAAGGGAAAAGCATGGCCTTCGAGGTTTCAGACCCCTCGCCCTGAGGGAGAGGGATTGAGGGTGAGGGCTTAACTTGATGCCTATGGGCGCATCTGTATGCGCGCCCTTTTAAAACTGATAAGGCTCCCTGACATCGTGAAACACTGCGACATCCTGATTCCCGGCAACTACTTCTGTGACGTGATCTTCACCGGGATTCCGGGTTTTCCGGCGCTCGGCACGGAACTTTACACGCAGAATCTCTCGGTTGTACCGGGCGGCTGCCTGAATACCATCACGGCGCTGACCCGGCTCGGCGTCGATACGGGCTGGATCGGCGCGCTCGGTACCGATCCCTTCAGCCACGTGATCGACACGTGGATCACGCAGGAGAAAATAGATCGGCGCTGGCTGCTGATGCTCGATCATCCGCTTCAGCGCGTGACCGTCGCGCTCTCCTATCCGCATGATCGTGCTTTCGTCACCTACGTTGATCCTGCGCCCGATGGGTTTGACCGGATGTGGCAGGCGGTCGAGAACGAAGAGTGCTCCCATCTCCATTTCACGGGCTTGTGGGTCGATCCGCGCGCACCGGATTTACTGAAGGCTTGTCGCGCGCGCGGCATCACTGTGACGATGGACTGCCAGCACCGCGAGGACACGCTGGCGAGTCCTCTGGTGCGCGAGGTCGTCGGCCTGATCGACATGTTCATGCCCAACGCGGGCGAAGCGATGCGTCTGACCGAAACGGCGAGCCTCGACGCAGCCGTCGAAATTTTGCGCCCATTGGTTCCGCTGCTGCTGGTCAAGGATGGCGGAAATGGCGCGCAGGTCTGGCAGGGTGAACAATATTTCGCCGCGCCTGCCATGCCCGTCGAAGTCGTCGATACGACGGGCGCAGGTGACGCTTTCAACGCCGGATTTCTCGCCGCTTACCGCAGCAAAGCGGATTTACTCACCTGCCTGAAATGGGGCAACTACTGTGGCGGCCTCTCGACGACGGGCTATGGCGGCGCGAGTATGACGCCAACTCGCGCGATGGTCGAAGCGTATTTTGCCGAAGAAACATAACCTTTGCGTCTTTGGAAAGGGGACTCCGATGCCAGCAACACCTGTGAGCAAGGACTACATCGCCGACGCGGAGCGCTACGATGGTCGCATGAGCTATCGGCGCAGCGGACACAGCGGTCTCAAGCTGCCCTCGATCTCGATTGGCCTCTGGCACAACTTCAGCGGTGTCGATTCGCTTGAGAACAGCCGCGCCATGCTGCGCAAAGCGTTCGACCTCGGCATCAACTACTTCGACATCGCCAACAACTATGGCCCGCCCTACGGGTCAGCCGAGGAAACGTTCGGCCAAATTCTGAAAAAAGACTTTCTGCCCTACCGTGACGAGCTAATCATCGCCAGCAAAGCGGGTTTCGATATGTGGCCGGGGCCGTATGGCGACTGGGGCACGCGCAAGTATCTGATCGCCAGCATCGACCAGAGCCTCAAGCGCACGGGACTGGACTACTTCGACATCTTCTATCATCACCGTCCCGATCCAGACACGCCGCTCGAAGAGACGATGGGCGCGCTCGACCAGATTGTGCGCTCCGGCAAGGCGCTCTACGTCGGCATCTCGAATTACAACGCCGAACAGACGCGCAAAGCCGCCAAAATCCTGCGCGATCTCGGCACGCCCTGCCTGATCAATCAGGTCGCTTACAATATGCTCCATCGCTGGGTCGAAACGGATCACCTGATCGAAGCGGCACAAGAGGAAGGCGTCGGCCTGTGCTTCTTCTCGCCGCTGGCGCAGGGACGCCTGAGCGACCGCTATCTGAACGGCATTCCCGAAGATTCGCGCATCGCCAAAGATGGTCGCTTCCTCAAAAAAGACCAGATCACCGAAGAGTATCTCAACAAGGTGCGCAGCCTGAACGAGATTGCCAAAGGTCGTGGGCAAACGCTGGCAGAGATGGCGCTGGCGTGGGTGCTGCGTCACCCCAACGCGACCACCGCGTTAATCGGCGCAAGCTCGGTCAAACAGATCGAGGACGACGCCGCGACGGTCAAGAAGGTGATTTTCAACGACTCGGAACTGCGTGCCATTGAGGATGCGCTGGCGGGGTAACGCACGGCATTGTAGGGGCACGATATATCGTGCCCCTACGGGAATTTCGTTATATCACTCCCGCTTGAACAGCGGGATGCACACAGCCGTTACCACGACGGTGAACACGACCAGAAAAGCCGCGTCGAACACGAAGGGGAAGTTGGCGACGCCAATCGTGATCTGCCGCATCGCATCGACGCTGTAGGTCAGCGGGTTGATGGCGATCAGCGGTTTCATCCAGTCGGGCGCGGTGCTGGTCGGGTAGATCGCGCCGCTCAGGAAGTACATCGGCATGACGACGAAGTTCGAGATCGTGCCGAAGCCCTCGAATGATCTCATACGGCTGGCGATCACCACGCCGAGCGCGGTCAGCGCGAACGACACGCAGAACATGGCAAGGATCAACGCGACAATCACCAGCGGCGAAGGCCATAACCCGATCAGTGGGGCGAAGCAGAGCGTGATGATGCCTTGCAGGGTCGCCTGCGTCGCGCCGCCGAGAATTTTGCCGATGATGATCGACAGGCGCGAGACAGGCGCAGCCAGCACTTCCTTGAGGAAGCCGAACTCACGATCCCAGATGATGCTCATGGCCGACTGCATGGCCGCGAAGATCAGCGTCAAAGCGATCACGCCGGGGAAAATATACTGCGTGTAGTCCTTGCCGCCCGTGAGCGCGGTGTTGCTGACGACGCCGCGCAAGCTGCTGCCGAGGATCAGCAGCCACAGGATCGGGCGGGCGATGCCGCCGAGCAGACGGCTGCGCTCGCGCCAGAACTTCTTCACGTCACGCAGCCAGATACCGTAGACGACTTCGACATCACGCGCGAAGCCGGCCTTTTCCGATTCGGCGGGAAAAGCAGGGGTTAAGGTGGTTGGAACGGTTGGGGTAGCCATATGCGATAGCCCTATTCCTCTACAGACGACCTAAACGGCGGGCGGTCAAGCGACTCTGGTCTTTCTGGCCTTCTTCTTCGCGGATTGTCCGCCCGGTGAGCTTCAGAAACACGTCTTCCAGCGTCGGACGGCGCACTTGCAGCGTCTCGACCGAAACGCCATTCTGCGCGAGTTCCGCCATCAGATGCGGCACGACGTGATCGGCCTGCTCGACCTCGAAGGTCAGCTTGCCCTCGCGGACGTTGGTCTTTTTGACCTGGTAGTGATCCTCGACATACTTGGCAGTCTTGGCATTATCGCTGGTCGTCAGTTCGACCTGATCCGCGCCGACCAGCTTCTTGAGTTCGACGGGCGTGTCGAGCGCGACAATCTGCCCATGATCAATCACGGCGATGCGGTCGCAGTTTTCCGCTTCGTCCATGTAGTGCGTAGTCATGAAAATCGCTGTGTGATGGCGATCCCGCAGTTGGCGCACGTATTCCCAGATGTAATTGCGCGTCTGCGGATCAAGGCCGACAGTCGGTTCGTCCAGAATGATCAGACGCGGCTCGTGCAGCAGTCCGCGCGCGATTTCGAGGCGGCGGCGCATCCCGCCGGAATAGGTCTTGACGTAGCGATCCTTGAAATCGGTCAAATCCATCAGCGCGAGTACGTCCTTGATGCGCTGGGCGCGTTCCTCGCGCGGGATGTGGTACATCATGCAGTGAAAGTCGAGGTTTTCCTGCCCGGTCAGCGTGCTGTCGAGCGAGGTGTCCTGAAAGACGATGCCGATGTTCGAGCGGATCAAATCAGGATGCCTGACCACATCATACCCGGCGACGCGAATATCGCCGCTGGTCGGCTGGAGCAGCGTACACAGCACCTTGATGGTGGTCGATTTGCCTGCGCCGTTCGGCCCCAAAAAGCCGAAAATCTCGCCTTCATGCACGTCAAAGCTGATGTCGTTGACGGCGGTGAAGTCGCCAAAGCGCTTGACCAGATGGCCGACGTGAATAATATCGCCCGGAGCAGTCGTTTCCTGCTCTGGGGCACGGACGGAAGTCTCGATCATCCTCTTTCCTCATCCTCTTCCTGTACTTCATCGACCAAAACGGCGTGCAGCAGGGTCATTGCCCGCCGAATAAGCACCTGATCATCCTCAGACAGATGTCCCACCATGTCCGACAGCCGATCCACCATATGTCCCTGAGCGCGTTCGTATTCCTTGCGCCCGGCTTCGGTCAGATGCAGCAGCGATTGGCGGCGGTCATTCGGATCGGGAATCCGGGTGACCCAGCCGCGTGTCACCAGCGTTTGTACCAGTTCACCGGCGGATTGAAAGCTGACGCGCCGCCGCCGCGCAATATCGCTGACGGTCAATGGGCTGGGATACAGGTAGGAAAGCACGCGGAACTGAGGCATGGTCGTCTCTTCGCCTGCTTCCTGACGCAGTTCGACGATCATCACTCGGTTTAACAACGGTAGGATCGAGAGCAATTCCTGGGCGGTTTCGTGTGAGGTAGACACAACCCCTCTTTTCACAGGTATCCTGATATTCAGGATACCTGTATTGATTGGTTCAAACATGAGAGCAGGATGAGAATTTGATGAGGATGGGTTAATCATCGTACCCAATTTTTCAATCAACTAAAAGCCGACTAAAATTGGTTTTTGCGCCCCGTTGGTGAGAAGATCAAAGTGCCTATGGACGAGGGCGACCTCGCTGAAAAAGAGGAAAAACTTTATGTTTGATGGACTGCACCTGAATCTGGGTAATCTTTCGCGGCTCTCCAATGCCGTGACGCGCTCGATCAGCGCGGAAAATTTCAATGGCGAGCCGGGCAAGGGTGGCATGGCGACCGAAGGCACGGGCGCGGCGCACGCGCGCAGCCTGGGGCAAGGCTGGAAAATCTCGCCGTCGATCAATATCGCGGGCAAGACGACCGTCACGCTCGCGCAGATCGAAGGGCCGGGCGCGATCCAGCAAATCTGGCTCACCGTTCATCCGACGTTCTGGCGGCGGCTGGTGATTCGCTTCTACTGGGACGGGGAGGATACCCCTTCGATTGAAACGCCGCTCGGCGATTTCTTCTGCAACGGCTGGTGCGTGCGCTGCAATATCACCTCGCTGCCCGTCGCCGTCAACCCGGCAGGCGGCTTCAACTGCTACTGGGAGATGCCCTTCCGCAAGAGCGCCCGCATCACCATCGAGAATCTCTCGGAGGAAGAGGTCAAGGGCTTCTACTATCAGATCAACTATACGCTCACGCCGATTCCCGACGACGCGGCCTATCTTCATGCCCAGTGGCGGCGCGATAACCCGCTCAAGTTCAAGACCGATCACGTCCTGCTCGACGGCGTGCAGGGGCAGGGGCACTACGTTGGCACCTACATCGCCTGGGGGGTGAACAATAATGGCTGGTGGGGCGAAGGCGAGATCAAGTTCTTCATGGACGACGACGATCAGTTCCCGACCATTTGCGGCACGGGCACGGAGGACTATTTCGGCGGCGCGTGGAACTTCGAGTTCCCGCCGGGGCAGTACGGCGTCTTTTCCGGCCCGTATACCGGACTGCCACAAGTGATCAAGCCGGATGGCCTCTATCAGAGCCAGCAGCGCTTTGGGCTGTATCGCTGGCACATCATGGATCCGATCCGCTTTCAGAAAGCGCTGCGCGTGACCATTCAGGCGCTCGGCTGGCGTGCAGATCGGGACTATCTGCCGGAGCAGGACGACATCGCGTCAACAGCCTTCTGGTATCAGAGCGAGCCGCACGCGCCGTTTCCGACGCTGCCCGATCTACACGGCCTGGAAGTGATTTAAGCATCCCGTGATCTCGGCGTTCTCCTGATGATTCCCTGACGATCCGCTGGTTCGGACTATAATGCGATTATCTCGGAAATCAGGAGAACGCCAGCTTGCGCCTCCCAAAACCCCGTCGAATTGTGATCATTGCGCTCATTATCGCTGCATTAAGCTATTTTCCTTTTGAACAAATCATAGGCTCGGAAGACTGCCCGCTGTGGCTGCACGCTGCACTTGCTCAGGAAAGCCAACGGCTGACGATTCAGTCGGATCGTGATGGAAACTTCAAGACATACGTCATGAATGCGGATGGAACAGAGCCAATTGTGCTCAAGAAAGATTCGAAGGAGGAATCTGACTCTGACGGTGACATAGACACAACTATAGTTTCGCTGATGTCACCGGATGGTGTCCACGCAGCTTTATCGAATGATGGTTTATGGTTGACTGACCGCAGCCTGACAAAACAGCGGCTTCTGGTTGATCCGCGTGTGCGGGTGACAGGTTATAGTTGGTCACCCAATGGTCGCTTCTTAGCCTATGCT
>DASZXN010000151.1:0-19735 GCA_035545875.1 Phototrophicaceae bacterium | reverse complement strand
GGCACGCTGGCGCTGACAGTCGCCAGCTATCAGGTGACGCTGGTCGTGCTGCCGCTGCTCATCTGGATCGCGGTGTTGTTCTTCCGCAAAGGACAGTCGCGGGTGATGCAGTTCGTCCTGCTGCTGATGGGGCTGGGGCTGGGGCTGACGCTCGGCGTCGAATACGTCGTGCTGACGGGCGACATCGGTCGGCAGAACACGGTCTTCAAGTTCTACATTCAGGCGTGGCTGCTGATGAGCGTGGCGGGCGGCGCGGCGTTCGCGTGGCTGATCGCGCACGTGTCCAACTGGAAAGGCGTCATTCGCAACGTCTGGATGTTCGTGCTGGTGCTGCTGGTCGGCATCGCTTCACTGTTCCCGATCATGGCGGTGCGCGGCAAGGCGGCGTTCCGCTTCGATTTGAAGTCGTGCGCACCGACGACGCTCAACGGCGCGGATTTCATGAACTGCGCGATTGAAACCGAGGGCGCGGATCAGGTCAAGGCGATCAACGAGAACCTGCTGACCTTCCCGCTCTCGGAAGATGCTTCGATGATCCACTGGTTACAAAACAACGTGCAGGGCACGCCGACGATCATCGAGGGACTGGGCGATAACCCGCTCTATCACTGGGACGGGCGTATCTCGATCTATACGGGGCTGCCGACGGTGGTCGGCTGGAACTTCCACCAGCAGCAGCAGCGCTCGATTGATCCGTTCGGGCACATCGTCGAGTCGCGCAACGCCAACGTCAACGCTTTCTACCAGACGACCGACATCAACGCCGCCTGGAAAATTCTGCAATACTACAATGTGAGCTACATCATCGTGGGCAGGCTGGAAATGGCCTACTATCAGCCACAGGGATTGGCGAAGTTCAGCGAGATGCAGCAGGAAGGGTTGATTACGCCCGTCTTTAAGGCAGGCGAATCGACGATTTACCGCGTCAATCCAGACGCCAAACTCGCGGTCGAAGGTTAAGGGTGAGAGACATTGCTGCTCGATTGGCTTTCCCGTGAGGGAGTAATTGTTCTCAGTTGGTGGGCGCTGGTGACGGCTGCCGGAATCGCCGCCTTGCCGCTGTGCCTGCGCCTGCTCGGTGGGCTGCCGGATCGCGGCTACACGCTGGCGCGAGCGGCGGGGCTGCTGCTGGTCGGTTTCGTCTTCTGGTTGCTGGCGAGCCTCGGCTTTCTGACCAACACGACCGACAGCATGGCGTTCGCGTGGGTGGTCGTGCTGATTGTCGGGCTGGCGCTCTATTTGGGCGGCGGCGAGCGTATCGATCTGCGCGCGTGGTGGAAAGAGAACAACCGCGTCGTGATCATCGGCGAGATTCTGTTCATCGTGCTGCTGTTCGCCTGGGCGATCTTCCGCGCCTACCAGAACAACCTGTCCGGCACGGAAAAGCCGATGGAACTGGCCTTTCTGAGTTCGGCCATGCGCAGCCCCAGTTTCCCGCCCGCCGATCCCTGGCTGTCGGGCTACGCCATCAGCTACTACTATTTCGGCTACGTGATCATGGCGATGCTCTCGATGTTGAGCGGCGTTTCCAGCACGATAGGCTTCAACATGATCACGGCGCTGCTGTTCGCGCTGACCGGGCTGACGGTGTTCGGGGTGGTGTACAATCTCGTGCGCTCGCGGGCGCTGACCGGGAAGGCGGAAATCGGGCCGCAGCGAGGCACCGCGATTTTCTTCGGCTTGCTCGGTATGGTGCTGGTGATTCTGCTCGGCAATTTCGAGACGCTGCTGCTGGAAGTCCCTTACGAAACGGGCGCGGCTTCAGCGAGTTATTTGCAGTTCTGGGACGTGAATACGCGGACGACGCCGATCACGACGCCCGTCGGCAACGTTGATCAATGGGAATACTGGTGGTGGTTCAAGGATGCGCGCGTCCTCAACGACTTCGACATCAGCGGCCAGCGCGAGGAAGTGATCGACGAATTCCCGCAGTTCAGTTTCCTGCTCTCGGATAATCACCCGCACGTGCTGGCGCTGCCGTTCGCGGCGCTGGCGCTCGGCCTCGCCCTGAATACCCTGCTCAGGCGGCGCAAACCGAACCGCAACGAAATCATCTTCTACGGCATCTGCTTCGGCGGCCTGATTTTCCTCAACACGTGGGACGGCCCGGTGTATCTGATCGTGCTGGTCGCGGCGGAGGCCCTCAGGCGCTTGATGGAACGCGGTCGCCTGATCGGGCGCGACTGGCGCGCTCTGGCGCTGCTCGGCGTGACCCTGCTGGTCGTGGCGGTCGTTTGCTATCTGCCATTTCTGGCGGCGTTCCGCTCGCAGCTATCCGGTCTGCTGCCGAATTTGCAGTCGCCCACGCTGTTTCAGCAGTATTTCATGATGTACGGGCCGCTGCTGCTGCTGTTCGTGCCGTTTATGCTGGTCGAAATCTGGCGGGCGCGCGCGCGCATGAACTGGCGGCTCGGCGTCGAGGTTGGGCTGGGGCTGATCGTGCTCCTGTTCGCCCTGATGTTCGTGCTGACGATTGTCGCGTGGCTGATCCCGGACGTGCGCGGGGCGGTGCTCGGCTTTGTCGATGCCAACGGCGGCTGGCCGACGGTGATTGCCGATTTGCTTGCCAAGCGGATCACGCACATTATCACGACGATTGTGCTGGCGCTGCTGATCATCGTGATCGTCGCGCGGCTGTTCCCGCGCCGAGATTACGAAGAGCCGGAAGACGAACTCCCGGTGGACTATCCGCCGCAGACGGGCTTCGCGCTGCTGCTGATCGGCGCGGGACTGGTGCTGACGCTTGTGCCGGAGTTCGTCTACCTGCGCGATACGTTTGGCACGCGCATGAACACGGTGTTTAAGTTCTACTATCAGGGCTGGCTGATGTTCTCGATTGCCAGCGCTTACGGCTTTTACGCCTTCTTCAGCGGCAAGCGCGTCCCGAATATCGGCGTGCGCGCCGCTTACGTCGTGCTGGCGCTGTTTGTGCTGATCGCCGGGCTGTCCTTCCCGGTGGTGGGCATTTACTCCCGCGCGATTGCCGAAACCGGACGCGATAACGCTGCGACGATCATCACGCCGACGCTGGACGGCGGTGGCACGATCAGCGGCGGCGACGATTATCAGGCGGCGCTGTGTTTGAGCGGTCTGGTCGGGAGATCGAACGTGGTCATCGCTTCGGCGGTCGGCAACTCGTATGACTGGCCGGCAGGCGCGATCAGTACCTACACGGGCATTCCCACCGTGTTCAACTGGCCTTATCATGAAGTGCAGTGGCGCGGCGCGACGTATTCGGATGCGGTCGGCACACGCCAGCAGGACATTGATCGCTTGTATACCGACCCGACGTGGGCGAATACCGTCGCAGTGATCAACAAGTACAACATCAACTACATCGTTTTCGGGTCGAAGGAAGCGAGCGTTTATCCGCAATCCAGCGAGACCAAGTTCCTCGATCATCTGGATGTGACGTGCCAGTCGGGAGGCACACGCATCTTTCACGTGACGCCCGCTGCTCTAGCTCAGGCGAAGTGAGGCAGGGATGGATATGCAGTTGCCGATGCAGAGTGTCGAGACCGAGAGCGGCGCGGGGCGTGTCAGCTTAAGTCTGGAATGGATCGCTTATGCGGCGATCATCGCCATCGCCCTGATCGCGCGCGTCGCGGAAATCGACAGCACGCCGCTGATGGCCTCGGAGACGCACAACGCGCTGGCGGCGTGGCGCGCCGTCACGCCGAACGCGGCAGGCGCAGCGCTGTCGCCGACCAGTTCGGTCGTGTTCGTGCTGCAAAGCATTTCGTTCGCGTTATTCGGCGGCTCGGAAGTCGCGGCTCGGCTGGCGACGGTGATCGGCAGTCTGGCGCTGGTGCTGACGCCGCTGCTGTTTCGCGCGCAGCTTGGCAAGACGCGCGCTTTTCTGCTGACGGTGCTGCTGGCCTTTTCGCCCGTGCTGTTAATCGCGTCACGGTCGAGCAGCCCGGACGTGTGGGCGCTGCTGTTTGCGCTGATCGGCCTGTGGGCGCTCACGCGTGCGCTGGCGAGCGACCAACTCCGTTATTCGATGACGGCAGTCGTGATGGTTGCGGCGCTGTTGTTTCTGACGGCATCGGGCGGGACGGTGCTGGCGCTGATCCTGCTGGCTGCCGTTCCGCTGACGATGGTGGCACGGCGCGGCGCGGCGTCCAGCGAAGGTGAGGAACTTGCCAGTGTCAACCCTGCGCCGCTGCGCCGCACCGTTGGCCTGACGCTGCCGTTCGCGGCGCTGGTGGTGCTGGCGATCAGCACCGGTTTCATGCTCTATCCAGCAGGACTTAGCGCGGCAGGGCAGGCGGTCGGTGGGGCGGTGCGCGCCCTGATTCAGCCGCAGGGTATGAGCGGCTACGCGGCGCTGATCTCGATCTTCTACGAGCCGATTCTGTGGCTGCTGGCGCTCGCTGGTCTGTTTTTGCGCCGGGATCGCCTGACGACTTTCGACGTTTTTCTGGCGCTCTGGCTGGTGCTGGGCGTCGCTGCCGCGCTGCTGTTCGCGGACGCGGTGCCCGATCACGCGCTCTGGCTAACCCTGCCGCTGGCGGCGCTGGCGACCCATACGCTGATTTGGGCATTCACGCCCGACGCGCGGATCACGTTTTCGCCCGCACCGCGCTGGGCGCGTCTGGTGATCGCGGCCAGCACGATTGGCGTGATCGGGGTGTTCACGCTCTCGTTCCAGTCGGTCGCGCGCTCGATGATCCAGACGCCGGGCGGGATTTTCTCGGCCATCTCACCCTCGCCTGATAGTGTGATTCTGGTGCTGGTGGCGCTGGCGTTTCTGGTGATCGGCTTTTTCCTGTTCGGCAGCCTGTGGGGAAACCGTACCGCGTGGCAGGGATTTGTGATCGGCTTGACGCTCTTCGGCGTCCTGACTTCCTTTGGCAGCGGTTGGGGCGCGGCAGTTCCCGATTCGGACAACCCGGTCGAGTTCTGGCACATGAACGCGACCAACCATGACACGACTCTGCTGCGCACGACGCTCTATCAGGTCGCTGATCGGATTTCGGGCGGCTTTCCGGGCATGATCGTCTACGTGCTCGCGCCGCAGGATGGCGAAGTCGCGTGGCTGCTGCGTGATTTCCAGCATACCGAGTTCATCAGCGACGTGAAGGACGCGCAGGGGGGGCAGGTTGTCCTGCTGCCGGGGTCGATCCAGCAGCCTGACCTCGGCGGCGCTTACGTTGGCGAGCCGTTCACGATCACACGCTCGTGGAGCACTTCGACCGTTCACTGGATCGACATTCCAGCCTGGTGGACGCAGACGCAGGCGCGTACCGCCTGGACGAGCGAGGACAAGATCGTGCTCTGGCTGACCCAGAACGCCTACGAGGGACTCAACGGCACGACGATCAGCCATACGGAGTGAGGAATTCATGCGGCTGGCGTGTATACTCTCAGGCACGGTAGAAAGATTGAAAGAAACGTGGACGATCTCGACGGAGTAATCCAGCGCTGCCTTCAGGGTGAGCAGTCTGGCTACGACGCGCTCTACGACGAATACGCAGCCGGGATTTACCGCCTGTGTTACAGCCTGCTGCTCAACCGCGAGGACGCGGAGGACGTAGCGCAGGATTCATTCGTCTACGCCTTCAAGAATCTGCGCCGCTTCGATGCGCAGCGCTCATCGTTCAAGACGTGGCTGTACACGATTGCCATCTGCCGCTGCCGCAATATGTATCGGCGCGCACGTCCCACCCTGATCGATCTGGCGCAGTTATTACTGCCGGGGCCAAAAACGGAAACGCCGGAAGCGGCCTTAGCGCAGCAGAGCGCGCAGGAAGCAGTCGAGCGGGCGCTGCGCGGGCTGAATCCGCGTCTGCGCGAGGCGGTCGTACTGCGCTATGGTCACGGGCTGACCTACCGCGAAATCGCCGAAGTCATGGGCTGCCCGCAAAAGACGGCGGAAAGCCGCGTCCGGTTGGCGCACGACGCGCTGCGCGGGGCGCTGCAAGCTCAAGGTCAGGGGTTACTGGAAGAACTCGTGCTATGGGGATAAGTTGTCGTGAATGCCGGGTACTGCTGCCCGGCTATATTCAGCGTGACCTGACTCCCAAACAGCGGGAGCGCGTCTCGCGCCACCTGAATACGTGCAGCGAATGTTACGCCGCCTATGAAGAACAGCGCGTGATCGTGCGCGAACTGGCGATCAACCTGCCGCGCATCGGCAGCGATCACGCGCCACTCGATCAGATTCGCGCGGCGGTCATGGCGGAAATCGCGCAGCCGAAGCCGCCGCGCCGAACGGCACGTCTGCAAGCGCGCTACAGTGTCGCGGTGCTGGTGTTGATGGTCATGCTGCTGCTGCCCTGGACGTTCCGCAGCTACGCCGCTGAACCGCCGCCGACGCAGCCGCGTCCCGAAAACGCCACGCCATCGGCCACCGTGATGGTGGTCGCGTCCGCGACGGAAGCCGCGAACACGCTGACGGCGACGCTCCAATCGAACTATGCGCCGATCTCCGGCGCGACTGATACACCTTAGAGGAATCTATGGCGACGACTTATATTGATCGACCGAAAGAACAGCAGGATTTACTCAGTCGCTGGCTGGCGCGCGTCTATACCGTCAACTGGGAACTGGTGATCTACGCGCTGATCTTCGTCGTGGCGATCCTGACGCGCTTCGTCAATCTGGGTGCGCGCGTGATGAGCCATGACGAAAGCCTGCACACGTATTATTCGTGGCGGCTGTTCACCGCAGGCGATTATCAGCATACGCCACTGATGCACGGCCCGATCCTGTTTCACGTGACCGCGCTGATGTATTTCCTGTTCGGCGACAGCGATTTCACGGCGCGCCTGTATCCGGCGATTCTCGGCGTGGTGCTGGTGATGACGCCGCTGCTGTTCCGGCGCTGGCTTGGTCGCTGGGGCACGCTGCTCTGCTCGATTGGTCTGCTGATTTCGCCGCTGATCCTCTACTACAACCGCTATATCCGTGAGGACACCGCCGCCTATTTCTCGGCGCTGCTGATGGTCTACGCCATTTTTATGTATCTGGATGGGCCGGATCATTTACGGCGGCGGGCGCGCTGGCTCTATCTGCTGGTCGCCGGGATGATCTGGACGATGGGGACGAAGGAAACTTCGTTCATGTACATCGCCATCTTCGGCAGCTTCCTGACGCTCTACTGGGTCGTGCGCCTGTACCAATGGGCGCGGCGGCAGCCCGCCGAGAAGCTGTTTCATTTTCTGGTCGTCGGGATTCTGGTTGGCGCGTTATTCGCGCTGGGCATGTACATGGTGATCACGATTGGGCTGGGCAATTATGCCACGCTCGATACGCGCGTCACCTTTATCACGCAGCAAATTCAAGCGATCACCAGCGGCCAGCCTGCCAGTTCCGATTTCATCACGCTGATCGAATGGTCGCTGATCACCATCGGGATCATTCTGGCGATTGTGCTGGGAACGGCGGTCTGGGCGACGCGGCAGGGGAATCGCCTGCGCGGACGTGACATCATCGGGCTGCTGTTGATTGTGCTGATCATCGCCGTCGGGCTGATCGCGGTCGAGGAAAAGCTGATCCAGCCCAAACAGAGTCCTGATGCCGTCGATGTCGCATCGGCTACGATTTCCCAGATTCCCATCTACATCGAATATCTTGTCTGTATCGTCCTTCTCGGCGTATTTGCTTACGCGCGCTTCAGCGGATTTTTGCGCAAGCTCTATCGCTTTGCCGAATTCGACGTGCTGATTGTGATGGGCACACTGGTGCTGCCCTGGATGGCGGCGCTCTTTATCTACTTGCAGGGCGCAGACCCGACCGATTACAGCATCGTCGGCATTGGGCGCGCGGTCGTCGCGGTCGTGCCGCTGCTGATCGTTTCGACGCTGATCGGCCTGATGTGGAACTGGAAGCGCTGGCTGATCTGCGCGCTGGTGTTCTACATCCCGTTCGCTTTCTTCTTCACGACCATGTTCACCAACCCGCAAGGGCTGGCGTCGGGCATGATTGGCAGTCTCGGTTACTGGCTGGAGCAGCAGGGCGTTCAGCGCGGCAGTCAGCCGCTTTATTACTACGCGCTGGTGATCATGCCCGTCTACGAATACCTGCCGATCATCGGCGGGTTCTTAGCGATGCTCGCGGGACTGGTCATCTTCTGGCGCAAGCGCAGCATCGAGCCGAAGCCGAGCGTTCTCCTCAGCGAGACACCTGCCGCGATCATGGATGAGGCGGCTCCGGGCGACGAACCGCTGCCCGATGAAGCCGCGCTGATGGCTCCGCTGCCGTCCGCGCTGCCCGCTCGTTTGCAGCCGGGCGGCCTCAATCGACCGTCGATTTGGCTGTTCATTGCGTGGTGGGCGATTTTCATCTTCCTGGCCTTCACGCTCGCGGGCGAAAAGATGCCCTGGCTGGGCACCCATCTCACCCTGCCGCTGATCTTCCTGACGGCGTGGTACTTCGGCACGGTCTTTGAGCACGTCGAATGGGAGAAATTCCGCTCGCGCGGCTGGCTCTATCTGATTCTCGTGCCGCTGCTCGGCGTAGCAATCTTTCAGGCGATTTCGCCGTTCCTCGTCGGTGATTCGCCGTTCCAGGGCTTACAGCTTCAGGCGCTCTCCGGTTTCTATCAATGGCTGGCAGTCGTCGCGGTGGCGCTGCTGGTGATCTACCTGATTATTCAGGTGATACTGCGCACAGGCTGGCTGCACTTCCGGCGCATGGTCGGCGTGGCGGCTTTTCTGGTGCTGGCGCTGCTGACGTTCCGCACGGCGTACATGGCGTCATTCATCAACTATGACGACGCGACCGAGTATCTGGTTTACGCGCACGGCGCGCCCGGCATCAAGCTGATGATGCAGCAGATTCAGGACGTGAGCGAACGCACGACCGACGGCATGAACCTCAAGTTCGCGTGGGGTGGCAATGCCTGGCCGGTGACGTGGTATTTCCGCCATCTGACCAACGCGACCTTCTTCGCGGGCAATCCGACGCCCGACTCGCTCAAGGACGCGGTGATGGTCTACGCCAGCGACGACATCAATTCGCGCGTCGAGCCGCTGCTGGGCGACAACTACTACAAGTTCAGCTATATCCGCATGTGGTGGCCGGATCAGGAATATTTCTATCTCAACCCGACCCGCGTCGATAACACGCTCGACTTCTCCGCGTCCAACACCACCGCCGCAGAGATTCGCAAAGGCATGTTCGACATCTGGTGGAAGCGCGATTACACGGCTTACGGTCAGGCGATCAACAAGGATTACAGCCTGCAAAACTGGCCGGTCTCGGAGAAGTTCTATCTCTACGTGCGCAAGGACGTGGCGGCGCAGGTCTGGAACCTGGGCACGGGCAACGCGACCGTCACCAACCCGATCCAGAGCACCGTGTCGAGCGTCTGCACGAGCAACTGGCAGGCGAAAGCGGCGACGACAGTCTTTGGCAATGGGCAGGCGCTTCAGTTGAGCCATCCACTCGACATCGACGTGGACAGCGCGGCTGATCGCGTTTACGTCGCCAACGAGAACAGCAACAGTGTGTCAGTCTTTGACGAGGACGGCAATCCGCTAACGACGATTCACCCGACTACGAACGGGGCGTCTCAAGGCAGCCCATCCGCTACTATCGACCTGTTGAACCGTCCGAACGGCGTCGCCGTCGCGCCTGACAGCAATCTCTACGTGGCGGACACGTGGAATTACATGATCCGCGAACTCTCACCGGACGGCAGCGTGCTCAAAACGTGGGGCGAAGCCGGGCAGTACGGCGCGAACGCGCAGACCGATCCGACCGATGGTTTGTGGGGGCCGCGCGACGTGACGGTTGACAATAACGGGAACGTCTACGTCGCGGACACGGGGAACAAGCGCGTCCGCGTCTATGATGCGAACGGCAACTTCCTGCGCGACATTGGATCGGCGGGCAGCGCGCTCGGTCAGCTCGACGAGCCGAGCGGTCTGGCTATCGACGAAGCAGGAGGCCGACTGTACGTCGCGGATACGTGGAACAAGCGCGTTTCGGTCTTTAGTCTGGAAGGCGCGCCACAGTTCACCTTCCCGGTGGGCGGCTGGTATGAAGACCTCGGCAACCGACCGTACATGGCAATCGATCAGACGCGCCACATCGTCTACGTGACCGACCCGGACGCGGGGCGCGTGCTGGTTTACGACGAGCAGGGCAACTGTCTTGGCTCGTTCGGTCAGCCCAGCGATACGCCGACCGACAACACCCAGTTCAACACGCTGGGCGGCATCGCCACCGACGCGCAGGGCAACGTCTACGTGGTCGATGCGCAGGCGGCGCGCGTCCTCAAGTTCGCGCCGTTCATCGACACGGTTCAACCCGCGCCGCCGCCTGTCCAGAACAACGTCGTGCCGCAGGCGACGCAGGAAACGACCGTCGAAGTTCAGGCGGCGCAATCGACGCCGGAGCTTCAATTCATTCAACTGACCGAACAGGCTACGTCGCAGGTGCAGGAAGGCGAAACGACGCCTGAAGCGACAGCGGTGGGTTAAGGGAGTGCGCCGTTCTGGGTTCGATGCTAGACTAGTGGTTTAGCGAGCGGCGAAACGGAACGGAACATGAATCTGGAAGACGTACTCAAGTACGGACATCAAACCGTGATGAACAGCATCAGCGGTTTGGACGAATCAGAATGTACGGTTGGCGGGGTGTGCGGCGTCTGGTCAGTTCGGGACATCATCGCACACCTCGCTTCGCATGAACTGGTCATGATCGACGTATTCAACTCGCTTCTGAACACGGAGCCGAGGCCGAATCTCGATAATTTTCTGGCACAGGGCTACGCTTTCAACGACATCGAGGTCGATAAGCGCAAAGCCATGTCGTATGCCGAGATCGTGAGCGAATACGCGCAGGCCAGCACTCAGGCGCAGGCACTCGCGCCGAAAATCCCGCTGGTCAAGCGGCGACAGGTGGGGGCGATTCCCTGGTACGGCAGCGAGTACGATCTCGAAGACCTGGTGGCCTATTCCAATTACGGACACAAACGCGAACACTGTGCTCAAATCGCCGTTTACCGGGACACGCTGAAATAAGTGCAGTTTGCCCAATTCGTGCGCGAGAATGCCTTGTCACCACTTATGAATTATGGTAAAATGTCGGCGTAGGAAAAGTGGGCGACCCCCACTTTTTATGTATCTGGGAAGTTCCGCGACCGCCTAATCATTGTGAGAAGCCGGTCGCTCTTGTGAAACCCGCCACCGTTATTCCCCAAAAGCCGGGAGTTAAGACCAAGCAGTATGAAAAGTGAGTTTGAAGTTGCCTTCAACGAAATTATGGAGTCGCGTGCGCTGCCTCAGGAGACGGTGCTGGAAGCTCTGAGCACGGCGCTGGTTTCGGCGTACCGCCGGGATGCCGGAATTGGCTCCTCGCAGCGTGTCGAAGCGCAGATCGATCCCGGTTCGGGGCGTCCGCGTATTTTTGTCGAAAAAGAGGTGGTCGATTCGGTTCAGGACAGCCGGACTGAAGTCGATCTCGAAAAGGCGCGCTATTTCAACCCCGAAGCGAACTATGGCGATATGGTCATGGTGCAAACGGAGGGGACGACCAAGAAATTCGGGCGCATCGCGGCGCAGACGGCCAAGCAGGTCATTTTGCAGAAAATCCGCGAAGCCGAGCGCAACTCGCTCTACGACGAATTTATCGAACGTGAAGGCGACCTCGTTCATGGCACGGTGCAGAGCGTCAATTCGAGCATGGTGACACTTGGCCTCGGACGCGCCGAAGCGATTCTGCCGCGTGCCCAGCAAATCCCCGGCGAGAAATACAAGCCGCACGAAAAGCTGCGCGCTTACGTGCTGGAAGTCAAGAAAACCAATCGCGGGCCGCAGATTGTGGTCAGCCGCAGCCACCGCAGTATGCTGCGCCGCCTGCTCGAATACGAAGTTCCCGAAATCTATAACGGGCAGGTCGAGATCAAGAACATCGCGCGCGAAGCGGGCTACCGCTCGAAAGTGGCGGTGGCGGCGCTTCAGGAAGGCATCGATCCAGTCGGCGCGTGCGTCGGGATGCGCGGTATTCGCATCCAGAACATCGTCAAGGAACTCCACGAAGAGAAGATCGACGTTATCGAGTGGAATCCCAATCAGGAGATTTTCATCGCCAAAGCGCTCAGCCCGGCGCGCGTGAGCGGCGTGTATCTGGAAGATGATCCCGACATTGGCCGTACGGCTGTCGTGATTGTGCCGGACGATCAGCTTTCACTGGCGATTGGGCGTGAAGGCCAGAATGCACGTCTCGCGGCCAAGCTGACGGGCTGGCGCATCGACATCAAGAGCGTCGCCGAGGCCGTTCAGGAAGCGCTCGACAACATCAACAGCGTCCCGCTGCGCGAAATGAAGACGCAGTTCGCCGATATGATCGCCGACGTGCAGCGCATCATGGAGAAGCGCGCTGCCAATCGCGCGGTCATGCCCGAAGAATACAACCTGCTGGCGAAATTTGCGGACAGCGTTCAGCGCCGCATGATCGCCGCGCGTGACGTGGCACGTCAGGTTCGCCTGAAGGAAATCGAAGCCGTTCGCCAGACGCTGCCGCAGGGCGCGTTCCAACTGCCCGTGACGGCGCTCGCGCTGCCCGACAATATCAACGAAGCGCTTCAGCCGTTCGAGAACGTTGGCGAAATTATGCTGCGCTTCCTGATCGACGAGAACCGCATTCGCCGTGCCCTGAGCGACCAATCCGCCGATGCTTTCCGACGCTTGCAGGAAGCGCTCGATAAGCTGGTCATCCCCGAAGTCGAAGCGCCGAAAACGCCGGAAGTCACTGAAGCAGCCGAAGGCGAGGAAGCTCCGGTGGGAGTCGAAGAGCCTGCCGCCGTGCGCGACGCTGATCGGCATGGCAAGCGTCCGGTCGAAGAAGTCGCTTACGTCGATGAGGAAGAAGAAATCGACCCGCTGTCCGGTGATAAGAAAGGCAAGGGCAAGGGCAAGAAGAAGAATCGTCAGTTCGTCTTCGATGAAGATCGCAACAGCATGGTCGTCAAGCGTCAGCGCAAGGGTAGTCGCGGCGGCAGCGGACGCGGTGGTGATTGGGGCAACTGGGACGAGTAAACATGAGCACTCCTGCTCAGAAGCACATTCCGGTGCGAATGTGTGTCGTCTGCCGTGACAAGGCAGGCAAGCGCACACTGACGCGCGTCGTCCGCACCGAACAGGGGCTGCAAATCGACCCCAGCGGGAAATTGAACGGTCGCGGCGCTTATCTGTGTGACCGCGTGAGTTGTTGGGATACCGCAGTGAAAACCGACTTATTGGCGAAAGCGTTGCGGATGTCGCTGACGGAAGAAGATCGTGAACGACTGCGACGAGCCAGAGCATAGGCCATGATTACCCGATCATGGCACGCGGCTCTCGAAAAAATAGAATGAGCAGCGGTGGGTGAGTGACCTGTTCCTGACCCATCGCTCCTTGCATGGAGAGTGAAGATGGCACAGGAAAAACAAGTGGTACTCGTCCCCGATTACCTCACCGTTCGTGAGGTCGCCGAACTGATTGACGCCAGCCCGATTGAGGTGATGAAACGCCTGATCGCCAACGGCATCATGGCATCGATCAACCAGCAGATTGACTATGACACCGCCGCAATTGTCATCGAGGAAATGGGCTACGAAGCCCAATCCGCGAGCGCGGCGGCGGCCAAAGCCGAGCGCGAGAAGCGCGCGGAAACCTCGCAGACGTGGCGCAGAGTCTACGCGCAGGAAAAGCCGGAAAACCTCGTCAACCGCCCGCCGATTGTGACTATCCTCGGTCACGTCGATCACGGCAAAACGACGCTGCTCGACACAATTCGCAAGGCGCATGTCGCTGAAGGCGAGGCAGGCGGCATCACGCAGCACATCGGCGCGTATCGCGTCACCCACAACGGGCGGCAGATCACGTTCCTCGACACCCCCGGTCACGAGGCGTTTACGGCGATGCGAGCGCGCGGCGCTCAGGGCGCGGACATCGCTATTCTGGTGGTGGCGGCGGACGACGGCGTGATGCCGACGACCCGCGAAGCGCTCGCTCATGCGCGCGCCGCCAACGTCCCGGTGATCGTGGCGATCACCAAGATCGACAAGCGCAACGCCAACGTGGATCGCGTCAAGCAGGAAGTCGCTGAACTCGGTCTGAACCCAATGGACTGGGACGGCGACACCTTCGTCGTGCCTGTTTCGGCGGCGCAGAACGAGGGCATCGAAGATTTGCTCGAAGCGATTTTGCTGGTTGCAGACGAGAACGAGATCGTAGCGAACCCGCACGCGGCGGCGACAGGCGTCGTCCTCGAAGCGCAGGTGGATCGCAGTCGCGGGGCGATTGCGACGCTGCTGGTTTTGAACGGCACGCTCAACACAGGCGACGAAGTGGTCGCCGGGCTGACTTATGGTCGCCTGAAAGCAATGTACGACGAACGCGGCAAGACGGTCAAGACGGCTGGCCCATCGATGCCGGTGGCGGTGCTGGGCTTGAGCGGCGTGCCGCTGGCAGGCGACAGCTTCGAGGTGGTCAGGAACGAGAAGATCGCCCGCAGCATGGTCGAGGAGCGGCAGGAAGCTGCTGACAATGCCAAGACGCCAACGGGACGCGCGGCGGCCACGCTCGAAGACATCTTCGCGCAGTTCAGCCAGGGCGAGGCTAAAGAACTGAACCTGATCGTCAAGGTGGACGTGCAGGGGTCGCTCCAGCCGATCCTCGACTCGCTCAAACAGATCGAGGAAGCGAATCCCGAAGGGATCAAGCTGCGCATTCTGACCAGCGACGTGGGCAACATCAACGAAAGCGACGTGATGCTGGCGAGCGCTTCCGGCGCGATCATCCTCGGTTTCAACGTTGAAGCGGATCAGGCAGCCAAACGACACGCCGAATCGATGAACGTCGAAATTCGCCAGTACAGCATCATCTACAAGCTGCTGGAAGACATCGAACTGGCGCTCAAGGGTATGCTCGATCCGGTCTATGCGGATCGCACGATTGGCGTGGCCGAAATCCGCAAGGTCATTCGTATTCCCCGCGTCGGCATGATCGCCGGGTGTATGGTGCGTGAAGGCGAGATTCGCCGTAACACCCGTGCGCGCGTCAAGCGGGCGGGGCAGGTCGTTGCCGAGAATGTCACGATTGGATCGCTCAAGCGACTTCAGGAAGACGTGCGTGAGGTGCGCGCAGGCTTCGAGTGCGGTATCGGCCTGAGCAACTTCAACGATTTCCAGGAAGGCGACTTGATCGAGTGTTACGTCAGCGAGCGCGTTAGCTAATCACCCTGTTGGATTGAAAACAACGCCACCGTCCAGATAAGCGGTGGCGTTGTGCTTCCAATGGCAGGGAAAGGCACTTTATCATGGGAAAGATTAAACAGGAACGGACTTCGGGACAGATTCGCAAGATTCTCAGCCAGTTGATCATCCGCGACGTTGCCGATCCGCGTTTGCAGGGCATCACGATTACCGACGTGGAGCTTGATCCTGAACTGCTGTTCGCGAAAGTCTACGTCAACGCGCTGGGCGAGGAAGAGCGTCAGGCTGAAGTGATGGGCGCGCTGAATCACGCCAAAGGGTTCCTGCGTCGCGAAGTCGCCAAGCGGGTGCATTTGCGCAAAGCCCCGGAACTGATTTTTCGCTGGGACGCGAGTTTGGAACGGAGCGAGCGCATCAACGCACTGCTCTCAAGCCTGGATATTCCGCCGGAAGAAACGACAGTCACAGAAACGGAACTCGAAGACGATGACGACTCTGAATTGGAATGAGGCTACCGCAGCGGTCGATCAAGCGAAGTCGATCCTGCTGGTCACGCACCTGAATCCCGACGGCGACGCGATTGGTTCGCTGCTGGGGCTGGCGAACGCGCTGCGCGAGCGTGGCAGCGCGGTCACGACGCTGGCGGTCGATAAAGGCGTGCCGAACTATCTCAAGTTCCTGCCCGGCAGCGATCAGGTCGTGCCCACGCTCGACAGCGGCGCATGGGACTTGATGATCTCGCTCGATTCGAGCGACGAGGAACGCTCCGGCGTGGTTGGCGCTTATGGGCGCGCGCACAGCAAGTTCGTGATCAACCTCGACCATCACCCGACCAACACGCTGTTCGGCAACCTCGTGCTGCTGATCCCCGACGCGGTGTCGGCGACACAGGTCGTACTGCAATGGCTGGAGCAGATGGGGCAGCCCCTGAGCAAGGCGAGCGCTGTGCCGCTGCTGACCGGGCTGGTCACTGATACGCAGGGCTTCCGCACCAGCAACGTCCGCCCGGAGACACTGGGCTTCGCGCAGAAATTGATGCAGGCCGGAGCCTCGCTGACCGAAATCACACAGCGAACACTCGCCAGCACGCCCTATCAGAACATTCAACTCTGGAAATACGTACTGCCGAGTGTCGAACTGAATGATGGCGTGATCTCGGCGGTGGTGACGCAGGAAGACGCGAAAAAGGCTGGGCTAGTCGATGTCAGTGACGCCGGACTGGTCGAGTTTCTGGTCACGGCCAACGAAGCGATGATTTCGGTCGTCTTCAAAGAGACTTCGGACGGGCGGATTGAACTGGGCTTCCGCTGCAAGCCGGGCTACGACGTGTCGAAAGTGGCATTGTCGCTGGGTGGTGGCGGGCACAAGCAGGCGTCAGGCGCGACCATCCCCGGCCCGCTGGAAGCTGCGAAGGCGCGTGTGCTGCCGCTGCTGCACGAAGCCTATCAGCAAGGGGCGCTCGTCATCAGCTAAAATGTGATAACAGAATATACGCTCACAACCTACGAATTGTAATAAAATAGTAGCAGATACTATGGTTCAGAGTGGGAGCGCATGTCCGAGCCGCAGTCACCCTGGGTAATTGAGATCAATGCCGCGCCGATGCCAAAGCCGATTCGGGCGCAGTTTGAGAAAAAGCTCGTCATTGGGCGGTTCGACAAAGCCACGAACACCGCCCCGGACATTGACCTGCTGCCGTTTGGGGCGGATACCTACGGGATTTCGCGCCAGCACGCCGCGCTGGTCGCGCAGTCGTCCGAATTGATGATTGTCGATTTAAACAGCGGCAACGGCACTTACGTCAACGGGGTGCGGCTCGTGCCGCACAAGCCGACTCCGCTGCGCGGCGAAGATCGCGTTCAGCTTGCCAATCTGCCGGTCGAGGTGCGCGTGCTGATCACGCCGTCTTACGCGGTTGGCTTCTACAACGATGTTGGCATCGCTGAAAACACAGTGGTTCCGGCGTCGGGGCAAACCGTGCTGATCGTTCACGAGGACGAGGAAATCGGCGAAGTGCTGGCCGACGCGCTGGGACGCTGCGGGTTCAAGACGGTGGTGGCGCGCAGCGTCGTCACGGCGATTCGCGCTTTCAATCAGAAACGACCGAGCGCGATTGTGCTCAACTGGATGCTCCAGGATATGCCGGGCGAAGAACTGTGCCGTTACGTGCGCCGCGATGCCCGCTTTCACATGACGCCGCTGGTCGTGATCGCGCGTCAGAAAACGCCCGCGCTGGTCGATGAAGCGCTCGACGCGGGCGCGAACGTCGTGCTGGCCGAGCCGATCAGCATTCGCGAGGTGCAGCACGTCGTCACAACGCTGGGCGGGCAGCCCGAAAACAAGCTGACGGGCTTCGAGACCAAGCATCTGGTCGGAACCGCGCCGCTGCAAGCGATTCAGCCGCAGACGCGCAAAAATTCGCTGGTGTTGTTCATTGCCGGGTCGAAAGAGCCGATGGTGCTGACGGTCAACCAGCCGATCACCTTTGGTCGCTCTGTCAGCCAGAATTCCCTGTCGCACGTCGATCTGACGCGCAGCAACGCTGTCGATTATGGCGTGTCGCGCGTCCATGCCCGCTTGATTTACGAGAACGGCAATTTCTACATCGAAGACGTGAACAGCGTCAACGGCACGTATCTCAACGGCGATCCGCTTCAGCCGGGGCTGAAGGCGGCGCTCAAGAACGCCGACGAACTGCGGCTCGGTCGGCTGCGCATGTACATCTACTTCCTGGACGACGCCGAAAAATCGGAGTAACCCCGCTGTTTGGCTTCCTCAACGTCGATAAACCGCTGGGCATGACCAGCCACGATGTCGTCGCCAAAGTGCGCCGCGCTTCGGGCGAGAAAAAGATCGGTCACGCCGGAACGCTTGATCCGTTGGCGTCAGGTGTGCTAATCCTCTGCGTTGGCGCGGCGACGCGCCTGAGCGATTACGTCATGCACGCGACCAAGCGCTACCGCGCGCGTGTGCGTCTCGGTGCGGTTACAGCGACCTACGATGCTGAAGGCGCAGTTATCCGCGCGCGCGATGCTTCGCACATTACGCAGGAACAGGTCGAGCAGGCGCTCGGCGTGTTTCGCGGCGCAATCGAGCAGGTTCCACCCATGTACAGCGCGATCAAGCAGGGCGGCAAGAAACTCTACGAGATCGCGCGGGCAGGCGAAACGGTCGAACGCGAGCCGCGCAAGGTGGAAATTACTGCGCTGACGTTGAGCGACTGGGCAGCGCCGGAATTCACGCTCGACGTGACGTGCAGCGCCGGAACCTACATGCGCAGCCTTGCTTATGACATCGGCGAGACGCTGGGCGTGGGCGCGTACCTCGCTGGACTGACGCGTACGGCCAGCGGTAGGTTCACGCTTGAAAATGCCGTGCCGCTTGATACACTCCTCGCTGACCCGGCTCGGTATGTGATCGCGCCGAAAACAGCGTTGGCCGATTACCCGTCGCTGCTGCTCGACGCGGCGGCTGAGGACGACATCACGCACGGGCGCAGCATCGCCAGCGATGTGAGCGACGGGATCACGGCGATGGCCTACAGCGCGGCGGACGAAAACCGGCTGATCGCGGTCGTGCAAGCCGAAAACGGACGGCTGAAGCCGCAAAAAGTCTTTGCCTGAACAGAGCATACGGATATTTCATGAAGCATCTAAATAATCTCGCCAGCGTGCATCTGGATCAACCTTCGGTGGTGACGATTGGCGTGTTCGATGGCGTGCATCGGGGGCATCAGCAGTTGATACGGCGGCTAGTGGAAGAAGCGCGGGCGACGAATCGGCTGGCGGTGGCGCTGACGTTCTTCCCGCATCCTGACGTGGTGCTGCGCGGCCTGAACGGACGGTATTACCTGACCTCACCGGAGCAGCGCGCCGAATATCTGGGCGAACTGGGCGTCGATTACGTGATCACGCTGCCGTTCAATCAGGAATTTCGCCAGATTCGCGCGGCAGCCTTCGTCGATATGCTGATTGAGCATTTGAAGCTGAGTTCGCTCTGGGTCGGCACAGATTTCGCGCTGGGCTACAAGCGCGAAGGCAATGTCGAGTTTTTGCGCGCGCAGGCCGCCGAGAAGGGCTTCTCGCTGCATATGATCGACCTGATTATCGCGGAAACCGACGGCGCAATCAGCAGCACGGCGATCCGCGAGGCGCTGCTGGCAGGCGAGGTCGAGAAGGCGCGTGACTGGCTCGGTCGTTCGTAGACGCTCACGGGCGAGATCGTGCATGGCGATCATCGCGGGCGCGAACTCGGCTTCCCGACCGCGAATATCCAGACGTGGGACGAGCAGGTGATCCCGGCGAATGGGATTTACGCGGGCTGGGCGACGCTCGGCAGCGAACGCTTTATGGCGGCGACCAGCGTCGGGATTCGGCCTCAGTTCAACGGGCAGGATGTGCGCGTCGAAGCCTATTTGCTCGACTTCAGCCGGGATATTTACGGCCAGCAGTTGACCTTCAGCTTCGAGCGCTATCTGCGCCCCGAAATGAAATTCGACAGCCTGGAAGGGCTGCTGGTGCAGATGAACGCCGACGTGCAAACGAGCAGGGACTATCTGTCGCAGCAGGCGTAAAAAGATGGTTT
>DASZXN010000150.1:0-1727 GCA_035545875.1 Phototrophicaceae bacterium | reverse complement strand
GCCAGCGGCCAATCGACCAACTCGCAGCAGACCATCACCGTGACCGCGCCGCTCCAGGCCAGTTTCACGGCGCAGCCCACCGATTTGACGGTTACGTTTACCGACACCTCCACCGGCGCGGTGGCCTCGCGTAGTTGGGATTTCGGCGACGGTTCGCCTGCGGACACCAACTCGCCAACGCAGCACACCTATGCGCAAGGCGGCACCTACACCGTCACCCTGACCATCAGCGACGCCAGCGGCCAATCGACCAACTCGCAGCAGACCATCACCGTCGCCGCGCCTGCGCCGACTCAAGCGCCACCCACACAGCAAACCATTGTCGATACAACGCCCATCCTGCCCGATTTCAACGCGCTGCACGACGCTTTGACTGGCATCTACACCAACGGCGCGAGCGCGGGCGATAGCGCTCATGTCTTCGGGTACGCGGGTGACAGCGTGTTCACGCAGGGCGGCATCCTCAGCCCATTTGCAACCGACGGTCAATATGACCTGAACAGCCACAACGACCTGCAAGCTATCGTCACCTGGTTCTCGTCGGCTGATCTGGGCGGCAACAACAGCTTCAACCACCCCAGCATGGCGGTCAATGGCAACTGGATGGCGCAAGACCTGCTTGATCCGAGCAAAGCCGATCCGTCGTGCAACGGTGATGCGCCGCTGGCCTGCGAACTGCATCAGATTCACCCGGTGCTGCTGTTCGTCGCTATCGGCACGAATGACGCACGGAATAACACGGATGCAGGCACGTTCCAGAACAACCTGAACCAGATTGTCAGCACGATTAGCGCCAACGGGACGATCCCGGTGCTGCTGACCCTGCCCGACGATGGCAGTATCCCGAATCTCGAAGCGATCAACGAGGGGATTATCGCCGTTGCCCAACAGAATCACGTGCCCCTGCTGAACGTTACGCGCGCGCTGCGCGAGCTTAACGGCGGCACCAACCTGAACACAGCCCCGAACGGGCCGGGCGCGCTCGGCGGCGATGCTACTGGCGCATTCGGCGTCAACGCGCTGAATCTCGATCTCTTGCAGATACTGAACGACGCGCGTAACATCATCTTCCCGAACGCTTCTTAGTGGAATTCGGAGCAACTGGCGTGCAATGCACGCCAGTTGCTCCTACCCGGACGTTGTGGCTTCGCGTGATGGTTCTAAAGGTTGAGGGATGCGACGGAAGTTAGCGCAGGGATTGGTTCTGGGCTTGCTGTGTCTGGCGGTGCTGGCGGCCTGTACGTCGAACAACGCTGCCGCGCCGATCATCGTCTCGCTGACCGTCGATGGTCAGGAATCGAGTTACCCGCAGCAGAGTCCGATCACTGTTGGCGAATTTTTGCAGCAGGTCAACGTCACGCTTGGCCCGCTCGATGAAGTTACGCCGCCGCAGTTCACCCAGATCACCGACGGAATGCACGTCACCGTCACACGCGTTCAGGAAACGCAGGAATGCGAAAATCAGGCGATGCCGTTCAAGGAGAACCGTATCCCCAACGAAGGTCTGAACCCCGGCGAAGAACGGGTCGCGCAGGCCGGGCAGAGCGGCGTCGAGGAAATCTGCTACCGCATCACGACCCGCGACGGCAAGCAGCAGGATCGGGTACCGATTCGCACAACCGTGATCACCGCGCCGCAGGACGCCGTAATTTACGTCGGCCCGACCGGGCAGCTTGATCCGGTACAAATTCAGGGTACGCTCTCGTACATCAGCAACGGCAACGCCT
>DASZXN010000149.1:0-15636 GCA_035545875.1 Phototrophicaceae bacterium | reverse complement strand
ATCGACTACGCGGTGATCGAACGTCAGGCTCAGGAACAACATCTGGCGAATAGCGACCCGTTCCGCTTCCGCGTCGATCACGATCTGCTTGGCGACAATCCGCCCGATCCCCAGAATCGCGCACTCCGGCAGATTCAGAATCGGCGTAAACGCGTCGATCTCGTACATGCCCAGATTGGTAATCGAGAAGGTGCTGCCACTCATCGCATCAACCGAGAGCGTCCCCGCTCGCGCCGCTTCGATCAACCGAGCGCTCTCGCCCGCGATCTGCCGGATCGTCTTGGCCTGCGCATCGCGGATCACCGGGACGACCAGCCCCCGTTCGGTATCGACCGCCAGCCCGATATGCACAGCGCTCGCCTGTACGATCTCGTCACCGTCCAGCCGCGCATTGAGCGCCGGATGATCAGCCAGCGCGCTCGCGGCCAGCTTGACGAACAGATCGTTGTACGAGGGAATTGGCAATTTCCCCGCATCTTTGAGATGCTGGCGCAGCTTAACTAATTCGGTCGCATCGACTTCGGTCGTCAGCGTTACCGGCGCGGCGGTCTGGCTGCTCTGGCTCATCCGTTCCGCGATCAGCTTGCGCATCCGTGTAATCGGCTGGCGTGTTTCTCCGTTCGATGAGCCTTTCTTTGCGGAGGCACGTTCCACGTCCTCGCGCGTGATCCGCTTGCCTGGCTGCTGCTGTGCCAGCGCTGCCAGATCGACGCCCTGTGCTTCCGCCATGCGCCGAGCGACTGGCGACACTTCAACGCCTGTCTTTTTGTTCTTTTCCGTCTGTGTTTCCGCCAGTTCGCGCACGTCGCGCTCGATGATTCGTCCCGTGCGCCCGCTGCCCGTGATGACCGTCCAATCGATCTGCAACTCGGCTGCCACGCGCCGCGCGCGCGGGCTGATCGCCGGATGATCGCCGTCGGTTCTCGGCTGCACGCTCGGCACAGATCGCGCTTGCTCGACAGCAGCGGCGGACAAATCCTGCGGCGCTTCCGCCGTCGCGTCGGCGATTTCCTCGCCCGGCTGCACCAGATAGGCCAGCAGCCCGCCCACCGGGATCGTGCTGCCCGCAGGCGGCGAATTCGGCGGGATGCGCAGAATCCCGCTGTCGAACGCTTCAACCTCTTGCAGCGCCTTGTCGCTCTCGACCGTGAACAGGATTTCGCCCGGTTCGACCCGGTCGCCGTCGTGCTTGATCCACTCGGCTAAAACGCCTTCTTCCATCGTCCAGCCGAGCTTGGGCATAACAATTTCGACTGCCATGATTCACTCCGCCAGCAAAGCGCGGATCGCCCGCTCAATCGTATCGGGGTTGGGCACGACCGCCGCTTCCAGCGCGGGGCTGTAAGGCGTCGGCGTATGCAGCCCTTGCAGCCGCGCGACCGGGGCGTCGAGGTCGTCGAAGCCGCGCTCCATCACCTGCATCCCGATCTCCGCGCCCACGCCCGCCGGGGCAAACGCCTCATCGACGATCAGCAGCCGCCCCGTCTTGTGGATCGAGGCGAGGATCGTGTCGATGTCGAGCGGCGCGAGCGTGCGCGGGTCGATCACCTCGATCTCGATGCCGTCTTTCGCCAGCCGATCCGCCGCGTCGAGCGCCTTGTAGAGCATGTTACCGATGGCGACGACGGTCGCGTCGCGTCCGGCGCGCTTCACGTCGGCCACGCCGAACGGGATGAAATACTCGTCCTCCGGCACTTGTCCCTTCTTGTTCAGGATCATTTTGTGTTCGAGGAACAGCACGGGATCATCGCCGGTCAGCGCGGTCTTGAACAAGCCTTTCGCGTCGTAAGGTGTCGTCGGCACGACCACGCGAAAACCGGGCACATTCATGAAGATCGAATAGTAGCTGCCCGAATGATGCGTCGCCGCCGAGCCGCCAATCCCAATCGATCCGCGCAGAACGAGCGGCATTCTCAACCGACCGCTGCTCATGTACTGAATTTTGGCGATCTGATTGATCAGCTCGCCCATGCTGTCGAGGATGAAGTCGAAGAACATGAAATCGACCACCGGACGCGCCCCGGTCATGGCCGCGCCCGTACACATGCCGACGAACCCACGCTCGCTGATCGGCGTGTCGCGCAGGCGCATCGCCCCGTACTTGTCATAGAGGCCGACGGTCGTGTTGAAGTTGCCGCCGCGCGCGCCAATCCCCTCGCCAACCACGAAAATCGTCGGATCGACCGCCATTTGCTCGGTCAGCGCCTCACGCGCCGCTTCGGTGTAAGTGATCTCACGCATGAGCAATAACCCTCTCGCTGTAAACGTGCGCGCTGGCTGTCGTCGGGTCGGGATAGGGGCTGTTGGTAGCGAACTGCACCGCTTCCTCGACCAGCGCCTTGATCTCCGCGTCCACCAGCGCGAACTCGTCCGCGCTGGCGATCCCCGCCTCGATGACGCGCTGCCGCAGCGATTCAATCGGGTCACGCCGCTTCCACGAGTCGATCTCCTCCTGCGAGCGGTAGCCCGCGTCGCGCATCCCTTCAGCGTGCGCCCGCGTGCGATAGGTGCGACATTCGATCAGCGTCGCGCCCTGACCACTGCGCGCCCGCTCGACCGCTTCGTGCGCTGCCTCGTAAACCGCGACGACATCATTGCCATCGACCGCGATTCCGTTCAGACCGTAAGTCTGCGCCCGCGCCGCCACGTCGGTGTTTTTGGTCGCTGACGAGAAAGCGACTTCAGTCGCGTAGAGGTTGTTCTCGCAGATGAACAGCACGGGCAGATCCCAGATGGCCGCCAGATTCAGCCCCTCGTGAAACGCGCCGTTGCTGACCGCGCCATCGCCGAAAAAGGCCACGCCGACGCGATCCGTCCCTTGCAGCTTGAAGGAATAACCCGCCCCGGTCGCCTGCAAGATGCACGGCCCGACGATCCCGCTCGTGCCCATCATGCCGACTTCCGGCTTGAACAGGTGCATACTGCCGCCGCGTCCCTTTGAGCATCCAGTTGCGCGACCGAACAACTCGGCGGCGACTTCGCGTGCCGGAACGCCTTTCGCCAGCGCGTGACCATGCCCGCGATGCGTGCTGAACACGGCATCGTCGTCGCGCAGGTTGGCGCAGACTCCGGTAGCAACCGCTTCCTCACCGACGTAGGTGTGGCACGCGCCGGGGATCAAGCCCATCGCGTGCGCGCGCGCCATCCCTTCCTCGCTGCGCCGGATCAGCAGCATCGTTCGATACAATCCCAGCGAACGTTCTTTGCTCAATTTCGTGACATCACTCATCTCTAAAGCTACCTTTTGCTCTCAAGTACATCCATTTTTAAGACAAGATGGGCAGGTCTGAGACCTGCCCCTACATTCGTTCTTGGCGTTCTTGGCGTCTTGGCGATTCAATCGCATTTTTTACTTTGCGTCGTGCGAAACTTCGTTTCGCCTGCGCTTTTGCGTTGACTCGTTTCTCTTTTTCTTTACTGCTTCACCTGATTGACGGGTGTACGCGGCATCTCGCCCTTTAATACCCGCACCACATCCTGCGAGCCTTTGACGCGCACCTCGTCGGTCGATTGCTCCGAATACCAGGCGGCGTGCGGCGTGATCCAGATGCGCGGCTCGTGCATGATCGGGTGATCGGGCGCGGGCGGCTCGCTCGGCAGCACGTCGAGCAGCGCCCCGGCAATCGTTCCCGTCTGCACCGCCGCCAGCAAATCGTCGATATTCACGCACGCGCCGCGCGCCGTGTTGATCAGGATGGCGCTCGATTTCATCTGCGCCAGCGCGTCGTCGTTGATGATCTGGCGCGTCTCGTCGTTCAGCGGCACGTGCAGCGACAGGTAATCCGACTCGCGCAGCAGCGTCGCAAAATCGACCGGAGTCACGCCGTTTTCGGTCATGCGCCGGGCATCGATGTAGGGGTCGCAGGCGATCACGCGCATCCCTAAGCCGCGTCCCTTGCGGGCTGAGGCCATGCCAATGCGTCCGTGACCGAGTACGCCGTAAGTCAGGTCGCTCAGGCGCACAATCGCGTCGATCTCGCTGCGCTGCCACCAGATGCCCGACTTGACCATCTCGAACAGGCGCGGCAGGCGTCGGTTGTGCGTCAGCAGCAGGCTGATGGCATGGGTGGAAACCTCGTCAATCGAGTAATCCGGCACGTAGGTCACCCAGATGCCGCGCGCCGTCGCCGCTGGAACGTCAATCGCGTCGTAGCCCGTTCCGAGGCGGCAGATGATCTTGCAGCGCTCCATCTGATCCATCAGCTCGGCGGAGACGCGCTCGGTGCTGACCATCAGCGCATCGGCGCTGCGCACGGCGGCGACGGATTCGGGGCTTTCCAAATCGGCGGTGTGGATGATTTCCGCGCCGATGGGCTGGAGAATCCTCGTTTCGGTCGAGAGATCGGGGTAGTGGTGATAGGGAATAACAACTTTAAAGGCCATGCAATGCTCCAATTGTTGCAATCGAATAAAACCTTTAGACGTTTAATCCAACAACATCGTTTGCCCCGCACGACGTTCAAAACGTCGGGCTATGAAACCCAAGCCCTCTGAAGAGGGCTGAAAAGCGGGCGAGGCGTGCCTCGCCCCTACAGTGCCATGCGATCATGTTTACAATCGCCCTCAGCACTTGCAGAGAGCGAGGGTTCCTCTCCTACGCCTTCGAAAGATCGTGGCGCGTCTGCAAATCCGAGACTTCGATATGTACGTCCGATCTGCTCAAGACTTCCTCGCGCAGCGCCGTCCCTAAACCGGGTTTGCCCTCCAGCGCCAGCATCCCGTCGCGGATCGGGATGCGCTCGGTCATGACCTCGCTGTACCAGCCGTCGTAGTAGCCGCGCACCGTTTCCATGATCATCGCGTTGGGAATGTGCAGCATCACATGCGCCGCCGACCAGAGCGCGACCGGGCCAATCGTGTCGTGGCTGGTGATCGGCAGGTAATGCGCGTCCGCCAGCGAGCAGATTTTGAGCGTCTCGGTGATGCCGCCCGTCCAGGCCATGTCCGGCATGATGATGTCGGCGGCGTTCTGCTGAATCACGGCGTCGAAGCCGAAGCGCGTGAACAGCCGCTCGCTGACACAGAGCGGCACACGGGTTTGCGCTTTCAGCCGCGCATACGAATCGGCGTTGTCGGGCGGGATGATTTCTTCCAGCCACATGACATCGTAGGCTTCGAGCGCCTGCGCGATCTCGACGGCAATCGGCAGATTCCAGCGGGCGTGGCCTTCGATAGCGATCTCGATCTGGTCGCCGACCGCCTTGCGAATGTCCTCCACGTAGGACAAGCCTTTTTTGAGATCGTCTTTGCTGAGGAAATGCCCAACCGGGCCAACCGCGCCCACGCCCGCCCGCTGACCAATCGGCCCGCCGAGCGACATGCCGAATTGATCGAACGGCCAGATTTTCATCGCCTTGATGCCGCTGGCGAGCAAATCGGCGGCCAGTTCGCCGGATTTGCCGCTCATCCACGTGTGATAATCCTGATGCTGGCCGTAGCTGACGCAGGTGTTGTAGATCGGGATGGCCTCGCGGCTGCGCCCACCGATCAGGTTGTAGATCGGCTGCCCGGTGTATTGGCCGAGCAAATCCCAGAGCGCCACGTCAACCGCGCTGATCGCCCGCATCTCGCTGCCCGCGAAGCCGAAAAAGTTGACCGTCGAGAACAGGTTGTTCCAGTGGTTCTCGATGTCGAAGGCGCTGCGACCGAGCAGTAGATTGGCGAACACGTCGTGGATGATGGCGCTGACAGCGCGCGGCACGTAATAGGTTTCGCCGAGACCGATCAGCCCGTCGTCGCTATGCAGACGTACCCAGCAGGTGTTCTGCTGCTCCTCAAACCAAATCGTCTCAATCCGCGTGATCTTCATAGGAACCCTACTCGAAATCGCAGAGGATTTCCGGCACGGAGAAGCGATAGTAGGCCAGCCCGGTCTCGTAGCTGATGACCTGATCGACGGCGTGCTGCGCCTGCGCGCCGCTCGGTTGCAGTTCGCTTTGCGCGCGCGCGTTCTTCGTTGGTCATGATTACATCCCTCGTCAAGCCGCCTGATACGCCTTGCCTCCGCCCCCTAGATAGGACTGAGGAAAGGACACCTTTTGGGATTGGGCTGGTCACGAGACGAATTTATCCGCGTGAGGGCGGGTCTTAGACCCGCCCCTACCAACGATCCGCGCGTCAGACTTTCTCTCAATTTCAACCATGTCCTCTCCTCAGCCTAGATAGGAGCAGGGAGAAAGGCAATCTACTCAATCCCGCCTTTGCTCATTACTATCTTTTCCTACCACGTATGACTGCCGCCCGCGTTGAGCGCCAGATTGCCGCCATCGACCGGGAGCAGCGCGCCCGTGACGTAGCCCGCCGCGTCCGAGGCGAGGAAGATGGCCGGGCCGACAATATCGGTTGTTTCGCCCAGCCGATTCATCGGGATACCGCTCAACACGCGCTCGCGCATCGCCCGATCGCTGGTCGAGCTTTCCAGCCAGTTTTTCGTACCCGGCGTGCGGATTTGCGCCGGAAGAATGGCGTTGACGCGAATCTTGTGCTTCGCCCACTCGGTCGCTAACTCGCGCGTCATCTGGTGAATGCCGCTTTTCGCCACGCCATAGACGAAATTGCCGCGTCCGAGCGACGTTACTCCGGCAATCGAGCCGATATTGATAATCGAGCCGCCCCTGCCGCTGGCGATCATGCGCTGCCCCGCCGCCTGCGCGCAGACGAAATATCCGGTCAGGCAGGTTGCGAGCGCCTTGTTCCACTGAGCGAGCGTCATCGATTCCGGTGTCACGCGGTCGAAATAAAAGGGCGCGTTGACCAGAATATCGACATATCCCAATTCGCGGTCGAGCGTCTCGAACAACTGCTTGACCTGCGCCTCGTCGGTCACATCGCAGTGAACCGGGACGGCTCGCCGACCGAACGCCTCAACCTGCTGGACGGTTCCCGCCAGCCCCGCATCGTTGATGTCGGCGACGACCAGATCGACGCCGCGCTCGGCAAATCCCAGCGCAATCGCCTGCGCAATGCCGGAGGCCGCGCCCACGACGACCGCGACGCGTCCGGTCAAATCGAATAAAGAATCAGCCATTTAATTTGCTCCTGAAGATGAATTATTCCGCGCTGAATAGGCTTGCAGAATGCTTGCATAAGCCGATTGGACGTGTTCGGTGATGACCGCCTCGGCGCGTTCGGCGTCACGGCTGCGAATCGTGTCGAGCAATTGCTGATGGCTTTGCACGGTGTAGAGGCGGAAATCCGAGTTGCCGACGTTGCGCGTCAGCAGAAAGATGTAGACCTGGGGCTTGAGGGTCGCCCACGTTTCGTACAGCCGCCGATGTTTGGCGGCCTGATAAAGGATTTCGTGGAAGGCCACGTCGAGCGCGGCGGCCTGCTGCTCGGTCAGCTTATCGCCCGGAAGCGCTGCCAACTGGTCGATCACGGCCTCCATCTGCTCGAAGTGCTTCGGCTCGGCGTTACGGACAGCCATACGCACGGCCAGCCGCTCGATTGCCAAACGCAGGCTGAACACTTCGTCGAGGTCTTCGGGCGAGAGCCGCGCCACCACCGCGCCGCGATTCGGATATTTGACGACCAGCCCCTCGCGTTCGAGCCGGGTCAGCGCTTCGCGGATCGGGCCGCGACTCACGCCGAGGAACTCCGCCAGCATCTCCTCGCGCAGCCGCTCGTCGGGCGCGAGCCGCCCACTCCAGATCGCCTGCCGCAGCCGTTCAACCACATCGTCGGCAAGGCTGCGCTTGGACGCGGGAACCAGCGGATCAGAAAAATCGCTCATTGCTCAAACCAAAACCGTCTTTACAGCAAATTGTAAATTGTAAACAATCTATATTCGAATTTATCGCGCTTGAGCGGCCTGTCAACTAAGTGATGAACTTCACGAATTGAAACCGGAGCGCTTCAACCCAAAGGCGCGGGTGAAATCTTACGCACAGCGCAGCGGTACCAGGCGTAGGGGGCGCAGCGCGCCGCGTCCTCTACAAAAACACGATTCCTGCGCCAAAGCCGTTCCTATGGGGAACCATCCCCTGTCGAGCGGTGTATCTTTACTAGATTGATCCGTTGGAAAGGCTGACTGGCTTGCAAGCCGATCTGATCCGCCGTGCCCGCGCGGGCGACGATGCCGCTTATGCCGAGATCGTCCGCCAGCATCAGGAGGCGGTCTTTCGTTTGGCTTATTTATTCCTCGGCAGCGCCGACGACGCGCAGGACGTGGCGCAGGAAGTCTTTATCCGCGCTCATGGCGCGCTGGAGCGCTTCGACGAGTCACGCCCGCTGCGCCCCTGGCTGCTCTCGATCACGGCCAACGCCGCGCGCAATCGCCTGCGCTCGTTCGCCCGTTACGTGAATGCCTTGCGCCGCCTGATCGTGCCGGAAAACGATCTGGCCGCCAGCGCTGAACGCGCGCTCGAAGCGCAGGCGCTCTGGCAGGCCATTCGCCGCTTGAGCGCCGCCGATCAGGAGGTGATCTATCTGCGTTATTTCCTCGAACTTTCGGTCAGCGAGACGGCGGAAGCCTTACACGTCGAGCAAGGCACGGTCAAGTCGCGCCTGAGCCGCGCCCTCGACCGCCTGCGCGCCGTGATCGAGCGTGATTTCCCGCTGCTCTACGAAGGACGGCAGACATGAATGAGCCTCACGACGACTGGGAGACGCGCATCCAGCATACGGCGCGGGGCTTCGCCTATCCGCCCACGCCGGACTTGGCAACGTCGCTCCGACGCAGACGGCAGGTCAGCGCTGCGCGGCTCGCGCAGATCGCGGCGATCCTGCTGCTCCTGCTGATCGGCTTGACGCTGGCCGTGCCGGGGATTCGCGCGCAGGTGATCGCGCTGTTCCACATTGGCGCGGTGGACGTAATCGTGACGACTGCGACCCCGCCCGCCCAGTTCACGCCCGGCGCTGATCTGCCCTCGTCCGTGCTGGATTTCCCCGGCGCAACTTCGTTCGACGATGCGCAGCGGCATTTCGGTTATCCGATTCCGCTGCCGAGCGCGCTCGGCGTGCCGGATCGCGTCTATCTGATTCAGGCGTCGAAGCCGATTGTCGCGCTGGCCTGGCTCGACGCGAACGGCGCGGTCGATGTCAGCCTGCAATTGTTTCCGCCTGACACTTATTTGCTCAAGATGACCAGCGGCACGCCGGAGCCGACCAACGTCAACGGCGCGGACGCGCTCTGGATCACCGGGCAGCATTGGTACATGCTGCACACGATGGGCGACGCCTATCAACTGCGCGTCGTGGACATGCCCGCGCTGATCTGGTCAACCGCCGACGGCATGACTGATCGGCTCGAAACGAAGCGCTCGCTGGCTGAAGCGCTCACCATCGCGGAGTCGATCCCAACGGGAACGCCAGGCAAGTGAGCGGTGTACAAATAATGATCGTCAAAAAGGAGGGTATCGTGAATCTGAAATCGCTCGTGATCCTGCTGGTCGGGATTGGCATTGGCATCGGCATTCAGGCGGCGCTGGCGAAAGGCACGCCCGATAAGGTGGTGATCAGCAGCGGCGCGCTGCCCCAAGACATCGTGATCACCGACAACACCTGTATGCTCAATGCTCTATCGGTTGGCAACCTCGAAGACCCGACCATGCGCGTCAACGGCACGCCCAAAGTCGAGGGCGACGGCTATCTGGTCACGCGCTATCTGCGCAACGACGACGGCAGCTATCTCGTCTTCGATCAGGCGCGCTTCTACCGCGATCCACAGGGCGGCTATATGTACGTTCATGACCTGCCCGGCAATCTGTCCGAGCAGCCCGATCAGTGGTTCCGTCCGACCGCCTTCACCGAAACGCTGCTCGAAAACATCCTGCTCAGTCCATCCAGCCAAAACCCATAATCAGAAAAACTACTCGAAGAATCTTGCACTTTCTCACCATTCCTGGGGAGCGGTGAAGTTGTAGGGGCGGGGTCAAGCTCCGCCCTGCTTTCGTAGGGACGCGATCAGTCATGTCCAGCGGACGAGACAAGTCTCGTCCCGACAAAATCGGTGGGCACAAATTCCTGAGCACGGGGAAAACAAAACCGGACGATCCCATTAGGATCGTCCGGTTGAAATCATCCTTGAACCTGCGTTCAGTTAGCTGGAGGCTTCCGCCGTCGCCATCGGTTCGGGCGGCATCGCGGTCGCGTTCAGTTCCGACCCCATCGTGCCCAGTTCGGAACTCATGCCGCTCAGGAGCGTCTGATAGGGGATCACCACCGGATTCGGGGGCGCGCTGATGGTCGGCGCGTCGTTGAAATTGCTGTACTTGATCGTGAAATCGACGTTGATGTTCGGCTCGGCTTCAGGAGTCGCCGCGCTGCCCGTCGCGCCCGACATGCTGTTGATCGAGGTCATCATACCCGCCGTGTCAAACGCGAACGTGCCGCTGACGCTGTGCAGATAGCCATCGTCGGTGCCGATTTCTTCATTGAGCACTATCGACATGCCCTTGAGCATCTGCGAGGTCATCGCCATCGCCTGATCCATTTCCTGCTGGCTCATGGTCGTGCCCTGCATCTGCATCTGCGCCTGCATCTGCTGGCGCATCAGGTCTTGAAACTGCGGGCTGCCCATCAACGCGCCGAGATCAATCGTCATTTGGAAGGTGGCGACGTTGGTGCTGCCGTCGTCGGTGCGCTCGATCTTGAGGAAGCGGTTGAGCATGTCCGGGTTGGTGAACATCTGCTCATACTGCTGCATCATCGCCGGGTTGGTGCTGCTCATGTTCATCATGTTGAACATTTGCGGCATCTGCTGCATGGCCGCCTTGAGGAAATTCGCCAGATCAAGGCCGTACCAGCCCTTGATCGAGCTTGCCGAGCTGCCCATCAGCGTCTTGAGCGTATCGGTGTTGACGTAGCCGACGCCATCGACCAACCGCCCCTGAAAGGTGATGCTGCTGGGGATAGTCGGGTCTGCTGCTGTCGCTTCGGGCGGCAGATTGATCGTCAGCGTCAGGTCGGCGTCGAGATTATCGAGCGCGTTGACGAGATACTGACCGGGATCGCTCTGCATCAGCGTCATGTCCGACTTGATGCTGCTGGCGCCGGAGAACGAGCCATTGGCGGTCATGCTGAACTTGATCGGCTCGGTCATATCCGGCACGTTGGTGACGGTCGCGTTGAGGTCGAGCGCATATGATTCCGAATCGAGCGACTTCACGTTGTCCTGCGCTTTTTGCAGAATCGCGCAGTCGGCCTCCGAGAGCGTGCCGCAGAAATTGAACATCGGCGTTGCGGCAGGGGTCGCCTCTTGTGCGAGCGCCGCGCCGCTGATACAGAACAGCAGCAGCGCTGCAATAAGAACGATTTTACGCATAGCAAAAATCTCCTTGATTGCGATTCCGAAACATCACTTTCAAGCACTATTATACTTGAGATTGCTTTATGACGCTGTTAATGTTGAGTAAAAACGGGGCTGATTATGCACCTTATGAGAACCTGTAGGGTCTAAGTCAGGTCTTGTTCTAAGTTGATTGTTTTATCCCAAGATCATCGGTTGCCCCGCCCGACGTTCAAAACGTCGGGCTACGAAACTCAAGCCTGCTGAAGCAGGCTGGTCGAGGCATCAGGTCTTGGGCAGCCCACTTTAGTGGGCTTGGTTTCGTAGCCAGAGGCTTCGAGCCTCTGGAGGCAAGAGAAACGGCGTTGAAATAACAGTTTATTCCTCATTCTCGTCGGGTTTTTCCTGGGTGCCGCTCAGGTAGCCCGCCAGCCACTTGAGCGTATCGACGGCGCTGTGCGGCTGCTGCTCACCCGTCATCAACTGGCGATCCACGTCATCGCTGCGGCGGATCAGCGTCGCCTTACTGCGATTGTCGGCCATCGTCGAGATCAACTGGGCCAGTTCCTTGAAGTTGCTGGCGAGGATTTTCAGTTCGTGCGGGGAAAGCTCGGAAGAACGCGCTTCCATCTCCTGCCGGATCGTCGCCGGATCGAAGCTGAATGGTCGCTTGGGCGAGGGATCGAACGACTCGGCCAGCCCTTGCAGAATGGCGTAGGCGGTCGCCACGTCCTCGGCGAACTGCGTCAGCGAGCGCTTGCCGAGCATCCGGCGGAAGCCGATCACGGCCTGCACGACGTTGCGCAGGTCTTCGAGCGAGCGGCGCGTCTCGCCGCCGTCGGTCAGCGCCTTGTCGATCCGCTGCAAGCGCGCGGTGCTCTGATCCCGGATGAAGCCGCGCCACCAGTTGAGGAACTGGCTGTGCGCAGCGCCGTTCCATGCGATCAGACCGTTCATGCGCTGCAAATCCTCGACCAGCACTTCCTCGTCTTCCAGCTTTTCGAGATCGGCGGTCATGCGGCGCAGCGCCACCCGCGCGATGAAGTCCTCTTTCATCTCCGCCGCGACGGTTAGGAGCTGCCAGACGATTTCCGGGCGCACCTCGATGTTCGGATGCTGTTGAATCGTGCGCGCGACCTGCTCCATCACTTCGAGCGCCGAGTCACGCCAGTTCCAGGCCATCAGCAGGCCAATATAGATGTTGAGCGCGTCCTCCTGCGTCAGATCGCCAACCGCGACCATCTGGGCGATCAGCGCCAGCGATTCGGATTCGCTGCGCTCGCTCTGGCTGATCGCGCCGGTGATTACGTCGAGAAATTCGGTGTGGCTGCTTTCGCGGTGCGCCTGACTGATCAGGTGAATGACCTGATGTGAGAGATCGTCGCGCTTGTCGCGCAGCATCAGGCCGAGCAGCGCTTCCTGCGCGTCGAACGGCAGCCGCGCCGCGTAGCGCGTGCTCAGTTCGCTGACGATCCGCTCGGCGCTGTAGGTGCTGCCGTTGGCTGTCCCGCTCGTGTAGAGCGCCCAGACCTGATCGATAGCCGTCGGCGTGAATAAGCCGCTCACCGGCGACTCGAACTCACGCTCCAGCAGCATCAGAAAGACTTCGACGCCGTAGTTTTGCAGCAGAGAAGTCGGGTCGCCTTCACCCGTGCGCAGAGCGATGCCGAGTGCGTTCGGCACGGCGGCGAGCAGATCAGGATCGGCCAGCAGCGTATCCAATGCCGCCTGATCGCGGCGGGCGGCCAGTGTAATCAACGCCTGTGCGAGCGCGGGTTCCTTGCGCGCCCGCTCCTGCGCCGAGAGGATGCCGTAACGAACGATCTGGCCGAGGTCATAGCTGGCAGGCTCGCGCGCCACCAGCCGCAGCCAGTTGATCGCCGTTTCCGCGTCACCGTCGAGGATAGCAACCCGCAGCGAAGCCAGCGCCGCGACTTTCAGTCGTTCGAGCCAGCGCTCGTCCAGGTCAGCCGAACTGACACTTCCGGCACCGAGGCGGGCGCGCACGAACGAATAGACTTCATCGGGATGAATGATCAGCAGCCGTTCCAGTTCGTGATTGATCATGTGGTCAATCTGCGGATCGTCGTCCATCGCGCGGGCGACGATCAGCGCGGCATCAGCGTCACGAGCGTCGAGCGCGTGCTGAAGCAGGCGGCGCACGTACAGCCGCTTGAGATCGCCGTCAGGGGGAATGTCCTTCATCACGGCTTTGATCGCTTCCGGCGCGACTTCTTCGCCGGCCAGAATTTGCGCGTCAAGGGCGTGGCGCTCGGCCATCACAGTCAGGCTGCTTTGCAGATTGTGATTGCTGACGAGCGTCGCGGCAATTGAATCCATCTGGTCGATAGCGTTCAGAAAAGCGTTGATGTCGCCTTTCCAGAGCGCCAGCAGGCGGCGCACGAACGGCGAGAGCATGATCTCGTCGTCGGGGAAGCTGTGTGTCTGCCAGTTGGCGATCCAGCGCCCGGTGACGACGCTGCTCGGCCCAAAGACGATCCGTGCCTGCGTGGTCATCTTCTCGTGACGGTTGGTCGAGAAGGTCAGATCAGGGCGGGCGTGCGCGGGCAGCAGCGCCAGCAGCCCCTTGATTACGGCGACGCGGGCATTCGTGTCCACCGGGAAATCGTGGATCATCAGGCCGCGCTCGTGCAGCGCCGCGCCGAGCAGCCGGAGCGCCTGCGGCATATCGATCCCGTGCGCCAGCAGCGCATCGACCTGCGCCCGCCGCTGCTGCGGCGACCAGCGCTCGGTGTTGTTGAGCTTGACCGGGGCTACGCGCGCCTGCGCATCGACGACCGGCTTGTCGAACAGCGTCAGCAGCGGATTCAGATTGCCCGCCAGCGTGACCAACAGATCGCGCGGCAGGATCACGTATTCGTAGAACGGTTTGCTCTCGGAAACATACGCGCAGGCCAGCACGAAGCGATCCGCTGGGCCAGCGAAAATTCCGAAGGCGCGCGATTCCTTGAAGGAAGCCGCGTCCATCGGCTTAAGCGAGGTGATACCGCGCCAGAGAGCGGCATCCTGCGGGGTCAGGTGATCGCTGATTCCGAGGATACTCAGGTCGCCGGTCAGGGTCGGCGCGCCGTAGATGATGCGCTCAAGGGTAAAGGTCATGGTCGAGATTTTAGCACGTGCTCGGCGGATCGGGGCATATCATGAGTGGCGCAGCCGCCGGATGAACTCGGCGCTTTGCAGACGGCGTTCGAGCAGATAGCTGATATAGCCTTGCAGGATGCGTTCGAGATCGTCGTGGAGCCTGCCGTTGACTTGCAGCGCTTTGACCTGCCCATACGAACTGCGCTGCATGTGGCGCAGCACCTTGAGCGTGATCATCGGCAGCGGGATGAGCGATGCTCCGCGCGCCGCGTCACGCGGGCAGACGACGCCGCCCTCGGCATTGCTGAAAAACTGTTCCTCCGGCTGAATGTCCTCATGACCGATCACGCATTCGTTCAGTTCCGGGCGAAAGCCGACCAGATCGAGCAGTTGGATTTCGTAGTAGCGCAGCGCCAGCCGGGGATCGGAATCGCTGCACAGGCGCTCGAACGTCTCATCCAGCAAAACGAACAGGCGATGCGTATCCTCGTCGCCAGAGCCGACAAAGCGATCCACCAGTTCGGCGGCATACGCGGCATACGCGCCGAGCGTCAGGTCGTCGTGCAGCGCGAGATAGGGCGCGGACAGTTCGGCCTGCACCGCGATGCCCAGATCGCGCCCGCGATGGATCAGCATGTCGGCGCGGGTGAACAGTTCGACGTGCCCCATCTTGTTGCTGGTCAGCTTGCGCGCGCCTTTGGCAACCACCTCGATTTTGCCGTGCTGCGGCGTCAGCAGCGTCAGCAGCCGATCCGCCTCGCCCAGATCAAAACGCTTGAGGATCAGCGCGGCTGTGTGAAACGAGCGTTCACGGCTAAACGACATCAGGGAAGATCAGCCGGGCCAAAGCCGCGCGGCAGCAGGTCGGAGAGCGTGCCGTCATAGACGAGCGTACCGTCGGTGCGCGCGAGGATCACGCGCAGGTTGGGCGCGAACTCGTAGAGCATCTGGCGGCACGACCCGCAGGGCGATCCGCCGTTGGGCGTGACGACGGCAATCGCTTCGAAGCGCCGCTGGCCTTCGCTGACCGCTTTGACGAGCGCGACGCGCTCGGCGCAGATCGTCGCGGGATAGGCCGCGTTTTCGATGTTGCAGCCGCCGTAAATCTGGCCGTCGCTGGCGAGCAGCGCTGCGCCCACCGGGTAGTGCGAATAGGGATTGTAGGCGTTATGACTGGCTTTTTCCGCTGCCGTAATCAGGGTTTGCGTGAGGGTGTCCAAACCAGAATCCGTTTGTTTACATTGGCATTATTATAGCGTATTTTAGCCTCATTTTGAGCGGCGAGAATCGGCGGGGAGTGAGGGTTC
>DASZXN010000148.1:0-3658 GCA_035545875.1 Phototrophicaceae bacterium | reverse complement strand
AGCTGACGCTGGAAGCCTTTAACCTGCTGACGCGCTTCCCGGAGCCGACGCCCGCGACGCTCGAACTGCAAAGCGCGCTCAACCAGCGCGTGCTGGCGCTCGCCGAGCAGACGGTCGCCTACCTGCTGCGAATTGGCTTCTCGATCCAGGCGAATACCCTGCTAATCCAGTGTGCGAAAGCCAAAATCACGAGCGCGCGGCTCGACCTGTTGACTGCCGAGCGTCGCGCCGATCAGCCGGGCTTGAGTGGTCAAGCGCTGGCAGCCTATCGGCGCGCACTGGCGAAGCAGACGAGCGGGAAAGCGCCAACGATCACGACCGAGGCGGCGCGCTCGCTGCTGGTGGCGCTGAAGGGAATGCAGATCACCTGCCGCCACTGCGGGAAAACCGTGCCGCTCGATTCAGCCTTGTGCCCTTTCTGCGAAACCTCGCTGCTTCAGCGCAAGCTGCACATGGACGAGTATCCCGACGCATCCGAAGCGGCGCTCGCACACATCGGCATGGGCGACGTGCTGGTGGTGATGGGCGAGCGCGATCAGGCGCTCGATCATTACCAGCGGGCGGGCGATTTGCTCCCGGATCATTCGCGGGCACTGCATCTGCTCAATACGCTGCACGAACAGATCATCGTCAAAACCGTATCGACGCCGGAGCGGGAAGTTCAGCAGATCGTGTGGGCGCTGGACGAGCAGGGGGTCAGCGCGGAGGTGGTGGCGCGGATCAGCCGCATCAACCAACGGCAGCCGGATGAATGGCAGGCGCTGGCGGCGGCGCAGCGTGCGCGTCTGATGCGCAGGTTGATCGAAGCCGCTCAATTGAAGCTGGCAGACGAGACGCTGGCGGTGGCGTTCACAGCGCAAAGCAAGTTGGGCAATAAGCTGCGGCAGCAGCTTGACTCTGCCGTCGATCAGGTGGTCGAGACAGCGCTGATCGACATGGAGCAGCAAGCGCCGGAACTTGGCATCGCCGTCGCTTCCCAGGCACTCGATCTATGGGCGGACGCGCGGCTCTATCAGGCGCGCGGGCGGCTGCGCCTGCAAACGGGCGCTGATCTGGCGGCGCTGGAGGATTTCTATGCGGCGGTGGCTCACGCACGCGACGCTGATCAGCGTTACGCAGCGCGCAAGGCGGCGGCGCTGGTGCTGGAACGGCGCTGGAACGTCAGCGGGGCGCGGGCAATCCTCGATTTGCTCGATCCGAACGACGTGGACGTGCGCAGCGCCTATGATCGACTGGGGCGGCGCGAGCGCGGCGAACCGTTCGTGCTGACCACGCAGGTCGCGGACGGGGTGATGGAAGATACGCTGCTGCGCCGCAGTCTGCCGCCGTACACGCACGGCTATTTCGCGCTGGCGCTGCGCGAGGTTGGCTACGCAGGCGGCGACACGTGGGCACAGAAGCTGATCAATGCCAATTTCGAGTTCGTGCGCGTACTTGGCGCGCTGCGCAACGTGATGGGCGATGCTGTCTTCGTGCTGCGCATGATCAGCCAGCCGCACTACCAGATTCCCGAACGCGGCAGCCTGACGCTGACGCTGCTGGTGCGGGTTTCAGCGCAGGGCGAGGATGAGGCGCGTGATCGCGCCCTGCAACTCTGGACGGACATACACGCGATTTTGCCGCTCGCTCAGGAAAACGTATACGTGTTCGAGCCGGTGGTCGATGGCGACGAGCTTCAGGCATTGCTGACCCCGTTCGCGGTCACGCACGCCGCTGAGATCGCGCGGCGTGCGCAGGCTGAGGTTTACGCGCCGTTTGTGCCGGAGACGCTCGATTTGCACAATCTATACTGGATGCTGCTGCGCCAGGTGGCCCCGGCCATGATCAGCATCCACCTCAAGCCGACGCATCTGCTGCCCTGGGAACGGGGCGCGGCACTCTATGGCGATTCGGCGCGTGAGTCGGCAGGTGAAATCTACGGTTTTCCCGAACTGCCCGCGCCCAGCGATCACCTTGACCAGCCGAGAGCGCTGGCGCAGTTGTGGGAACGGCTTGAATTTCAAGAGATGCAGATGCACAGTCTGAACGCGGCTTATCTGCTGCGCATTTACGTCGCCGGGAGCGCCGGGACGAGTCAACTGCTGCCGGAGATGGCGGCGGCGGCGCTGTTCGCTGCACAGCAGGTCAATGGGCAGCTTGGCGGGAGCGAGATTATCCGCGCGGGCAGCCCGGACGAATTCGCGGTAATCACGCGCAACCTGTCGGCGCTCGACGTGGAAGCGTGGTCGGTCGATGAGCCACGTCTGCGCTCACTGGTAGGCGAGTACGAAGCCGGACAGGTCTTTCGCCTGCCGATCCCGAACGCGGAGGGCGTGCCGGGGATGGCGCTGCTCGAAGGCAAGCCGGTCGTGCCGCCTGCCGGGATGCCGGAGTGCGGCATTCGGCTGGGGATGAGCGTGGCGCGCATCAAGGGCGTGCCGCTGCCGATCACGCAGGCGCAGGAGGATCGACGGCGACATACCTACATCGTCGGCAAGACGGGCATGGGCAAAAGCACGCTGCTGATGACGCTGATCCTGCAAGACATTGAGGCGGGACGCGGCGTTTTTCTGCTCGATCCGCACGGCGATCTGGCGGAGGACGTGCTGGCGCGGATTCCGGCCAATCGCGCGGGCGACGTGATCGTGCTCGATCCTTCGGACTCCGAACGACCGCTGGGGCTGAACATCCTCGACGCCGCCAGCGAAGCCGACCAGCACCGGGTTGTCAATGAGTTCATCGGCCTGCTGATGCGGCTCTACGATCCACATAATCAGGCGATAGTCGGGCCAATCTTTCAACAGACCGTGCGTAACGCCATGCTCGCGGCGATGGCGTTGCCGGGTGGCACACTGATCGACGTGTATCGGTTGCTCTCGGATGATCAGTACATTCAGCGGGTGCTGCCGTACATCCATGACCCTCTGGTGCGCACTTACTGGCAGGAAATCACAGCCAAGATGGACAGCGCCAGCGCGCATTGGAAAGCTGAACTGCTGCCGTACCTGCTCTCGAAATTCTCGCGCTTCGTCGAGGACAGCACGCTGCGCCGGATGATCGGTCAGCCGCGCACGAGCATCGACTGGGGCGCGGTGATGGACGAGGGCAAGATCGTACTGGTCAATCTGGCGAAAGGGCACATCGGGCAGGAGAATTCGCAGTTCATCGGCTCGCTGGTCTTGAGCCAAATGCTGCAAGCGGCCTTCAAGCGGGGCGAGCTGCCGTTGGCGCGGCGCAAGGAGTTCTACCTGTACATTGACGAGGTTCAGAACTACTCGACGCCGCTGCTGGCGACGATGTTGAGCGAAGGGCGCAAGTTTGGCGTGATTCTGACGATTGCCAACCAGTTTTTGCATCAGCTTGACAATGGCATTCGTGAGGCGGTGTTCGGCAACGTCGGCTCGTTGGTCGCGTTTCGGGTTGGCGCGCAGGACGCGCCCGCGCTCGCGCCGGAATTCTATCCGGTCTTCAATTCCGGTGATCTGCTCAACCTGCCGCAGTTCACGGCCTGCGTCAAGCTGCTGATCGATGGGATGGCGGCGCGACCGTTCAGCCTGCGGACGTTCCCGGCAATGCTCGCGCCGGATTATGGTCGCGCCGAAGCGATCCGCGAGCGATCACGGCAGCGCTACGGGACGGACATCGCGGTCGTGCAGGCGGAAATTCAGAAGAAGTTCTA